>CAIZCB010000196.1 GCA_903931355.1 uncultured Pseudomonadota bacterium | reverse complement strand
ATTCTTTCTTTAAAAGCTTGGTCGATATCGGTGTTGTCTTGTAACAAGCCAGCAACATCAAGAATGTTTTTCTTCATGTCTAAGGCTTTGTTGTAGCTTTGCAATGGTCTTAACGCAACAGTGGCAAGTGATACCAATACCGCACAAACCAAGCACAAGGCTAAAGCAACAGCGATGGTTTTCTCCAAGCTGTCGTTGCTTAATACCAAGACTTTGTCACGGTAAACTTTAAACTGTTCGTAATATTTGCAGAGCTGCTCGTTGTAATTGCTGGTTTTTTTCTCGGCATTAAGCATGGCGTTTAATCCTTCTTCTGATATTTGCTTGAACAACAAAGTAATCAATCAATGGTGCAAACATGTTTGAGAAAAGAATTGCAAGCATCACACCTTCTGGGAAAGCGGGATTGATAACTCGAATGATGATAATCATCACACCAATCAATGCGCCGTAGATCCAGCGTCCTGTATCGGTAACCGCTGCTGAAACAGGATCAGTAGCCATAAACACAGTACCGAAAGCGAAGCCGCCTAATACCATGTGCCAGTACCAAGGAATCGCAAACATTGGATTGGTTGTGCTACCAACAACGTTTAACAAGGTTGACATGGCAACCATACCTAAGAATACGCCGCCCATAATGCGGTAAGACGCAACGCGGGTATAAAGTAGGAATGTAGCACCTAGCATACAAGCTAAAGTTGAAGTTTCACCCATAGAACCTGGGATAAAACCAAAGAACGCTTGGAACCAGCTAAAGCTGTTTTGAATCGCTTCCAAACCGCCCATTGATGCTAAAGATAGCGCGGTCGCGCCACTGAAACCGTCAACAGCAACCCAAACAGCATCGCCTGAAATAGACGCTGGATAAGCAAAGAACAAGAACGCACGGCCAGTTAAAGCGGGGTTCAAGAAGTTTTTACCTGTACCACCAAACACTTCTTTACCTAAAACGATACCAAAAGAGATACCTAATGCCACTTGCCATAAAGGCATATCAGGCGGCAAGATTAAGGTGTAAAGCATTGATGAAACTAAGAAACCTTCGTTTACTTCGTGTTTACGAACGGTTGCAAATAGAACTTCCCATACGCCACCAACCGCTAAAGTTGTGATGTAAATTGGGAAGAAATACAACATACCGTGCACTAAGCAAGATAGAGGGTTGTAAGGATTATAGCCAAACAGCACCATTGGGATTCTGCGCCATCCTTCGATGGAATCAACACCCATAGATTGCATTGCAAGATTCGCTTGATAACCGGTGTTATACCAAGCCATCAAGATACAAAATGCAGTGGCAATAACCACAAAAGTCATCGTCCGTTTCAGGTCGTTACCGTCACGAACGTGCGTTTTACCGCGTGTTACATCGGATGGTGTGTAGATGAAAGTATCAACCATCTCATAGAGACCGTAATACTTTTCAAGCTTACCACCCTTTGTAAAATGCGGCTCTATGCTATCTAATAAATCTCTAGCCGACATTTATCCTTCCTTCTCAATTTTATTTAAGTTAGCTCTGAGTACTGGTGCGAAGTCATGCTTACCTGGATCAACGAACGTGAATAAGGAAACATCTTCTTCATTCAATTCTAAACAACCCAATGATTGAGCAACATCGGTATCACCAACCACAATTGCTTTCAACAATGGTGTTGCCAAAATATCTAAAGGCATGACTGATTCGTAAACACCGACTGGAACGATGGCACGATTACTACCATTTTTGTCGGTTGTTAATGGGAATAAGCGATTGTCTTTGCGATCTTTGCTTGATAGATAAACATTCATCGCTGAATATTTATTTGTACCCGCAACAATCCAGCCAAATAATTCACGAGCGCGGCCTTCTTTTAGTGCAGAAACTTGTAAGTCGTAAGCACCTAAAAATGCAACTGAACCCGCTGCTTCATGTCCGTATAAAACAGAACCTGAAATCACACGACTTTCTTCGTTTTCCAGCAATTCGCCAGCAACCAAATTATCCAAATTTGCACCAACACGAGTGCGAACTAATCTTGGATTTTTAACAGTAGGGCCAGCCAATGAAACCACACGTTGAACATCAAGCTGTCCAGAGGTAAACAATGCACCAATCGCAATAACCGCTTGGTAATCGATATGCCAAACGAATTTGCTGATGTTAACTGGATCAATTAAATGAATGTGTGTGCTTGGTAAACCAGCAGGATGAGGACCTGAGAATTCAGCAACTTGAGCTGCACCATTGCCAGCCACATCAGCACCAGTCGCTTTGCACAAATAGGTTTTGCCAGCGGTCAATTTTGAAATAACAGTTAAGCCATTAGCAAAATCGTTAGCACGTTCTTTGATGATAACCGAAGGATCGGCCGCTAAAGGACGCGTATCAATCGCTGTGACAAAAATTGAACTTGGAACGCAATCAACGGTAGGGACTTTGCCGTAAGGACGTGTTAAAAACGAGGTCCAAAGGCCAGAATTCAACAAGTTTTCTTTAACTTGCTCTGCTGACAAATTGGTTAACTCATTTTCAGAGTACTTAGCAAACGTTTCCTGTTTGTCGCCTTGCAATTCAATCACAACTGACAACAACGCACGTTTGTCACCACGATTGATTGCTTTAACCACGCCAGCACCTGGTGAGGTAAAGCTAACGCCAGGATTTTTTTTATCAAAAAATAGCGCTTGACCTAATTTAACGTTGTCACCTTCAGCGACAACTACTTTTGGCTTCAGACCAACAAAATCAGTACCCAAAACCGCAACTGATTTAATGGCATTACCATCGCTTATCGATTGTTCAGGCCCGCCAGTTATTGGCAAGTCCAAACCTTTTTTTATAGTAAATTGCATAGTTGATAAACCTGCTCCCCAGACAAAATTGCTGCAAAAAGTCCTTTGTGAACCATAAAAACTCACCGGACACTTCAAGACATAAAACCCTGCCATTACATCACAACTCACCAGCTTTCTCAATTCCAAATCAGCGTTTAACAGTCGATTCAATCAGGAAAATAGCGGCATTAATTGACTTCACCCTAATGATTCAAATGTTTTTGATTACACAAGAAATAGCTTTATTTGCACAATTTGTTGTTTCTCAGCGATTTGATACAGGTATAATCCACGCAACTTAAGCATCTGCTTGAAATTCCAATTAACTTTAAGATTTTTGCGGAAAATAATTCTATGTCGATTCGCCCCAGAAAACACACTCAGCAAGTTTTAGTCGGTAACGTAAAAGTGGGAGGCGGCGCACCGATTGTCGTTCAATCGATGACCAACACCGATACTGCTGATATAGCTGGCAGCGTTAAACAAATCATTGAATTATCAAATGCTGGCTCTGAAATAGTGCGGGTAACAGTTAACACTGAAGAAGCGGCAAAAGCGGTTCCTGAAATCGTTAAGCAACTTACCCAACAAGGCTACAACGTACCAATAGTCGGCGACTTCCACTTTAACGGTCACAAATTACTGGAAAAATATCCAGAATGTGCCGAAGCCTTATCAAAATACCGAATCAATCCCGGTAACGTCGGCAAAGGTAAAGCTCGCGACCCACAATTCCAGCAAATGATTGAATTTGCTATTCGTTACAACAAACCGGTTCGAATTGGCGTTAATGGCGGCAGTCTTGATCAAGCCGTTTTAACTCGTTTGCTTGATGAAAATAGACAGCTTGATACCCCAAAACCATTGCCAGCCATTACCCGTGAAGCAATTGTCTTATCAGCATTAGAAAGCGCAGCTAAAGCTCAGGAATTAGGTTTAGGCAAAGACAAAATCATTCTGTCTTGCAAAATCAGCAATGTTCAAGAATTGATCAGCATCTACGAAGACTTATCTAACCGTTGTGATTACGCGCTTCACCTAGGCTTAACCGAAGCTGGCATGGGTTCAAAAGGTATTGTTGCCTCCTCTGCTGCTTTAGGTGTTTTGATGCAACAAGGCATCGGAGACACTATTCGCATTTCATTAACCCCAGAACCTGGCGCTGCTCGCACCAAAGAAGTGATTGTCGGCCAAGAAATTCTGCAAACCATGGGTTTCCGTTCATTTACGCCAATGGTTATCGCTTGCCCAGGCTGCGGTCGCACCACCAGCGATTATTTCCAACGCTTAGCACAAGACATTCAAACCTATCTCCGCGACCAAATGCCGGTTTGGAAAGACAAATATAAAGGCGTTGAAAATATGGAAGTGGCGGTAATGGGTTGCGTGGTTAACGGCCCAGGTGAAAGCAAAAATGCCAACATCGGCATCAGCTTACCTGGCACCGGTGAAACCCCTGTCGCACCAGTATTTGAAGATGGTGTTAAAACCGTTACCTTAAAAGGTGACAATATTGCTGCTGAATTCCATGCCTTAGTTGAGCGCTATATCGAATCACATTACAGCTCAAACTAAACATAACCATCAAGCACAAAAAAAGGCGGCTAATAGCCGCCTTTTTTATACCTGTAAACTTCTTAATATTCAGATTCAGTCAAACTAGGTGCGTAATAAACTACAAATAAAGAAAACGCCGCCAACCAACTATAAGAAGAAATCACTACAAAACTACTATACCAATCTGGTAAAACCGCAGGCAGTAACACTAAAAACACCGCAGCGATATTAATCAAAATAAATGCAATAGCCATCACATTCGATGCCTTCAATGCTTGCCCAGCCTGCCCTAGAGCTAATCTTGACATCAACCCCAAGCTAATCGCCGCAATACCACCCACAGCAAATGCATGTAAAGCCAAAGAAACCGTAACCACTTGATAAGCCGCTAAAACTAACAACCCGAAGCCTAAAATTAACCACGCATATCCGAGATATAAAACCCACAGCAGCGGCACAAACAAAATTCGTCGATCAAACCAAGTAGCCAATCGAGCCGCATTAATAACCAATGCAATCAAGGCAGTTAATGCTAATAAAAAACCTGTGACATCCAATATTAAACATATAAAAGCCACAATACTTGATGCAACCGCGACTACATCTAGCAATGGATTTTGAATATAAATCACACCCGACAAACTGCGCTCCATCACCGAAGGCAACACCCAGCCCGCACTAAACACCAAACCAATAACGATCAATGCAATCTCAAGATTAACACCCAAATCAGCTGATAATGTAGTAAAACCAAGCACTTGAGCATGAATCAAAGCATTACCCACCGCCATTACTAAAACTAACAACAAATAACCGAAATACTTAAAACTACCTATATTTAATATCGGCTTAATCAACCAAAATACCAATAAAGGTAAAAAAGTAAAATCGACACCAGCAATCAAAATATCAGGTAATAAATCCGAATAAAAAGGTAGGTCAGAAAGTAGAGTATGAATTATTACCAGGAATGAAATTAGATTTATATTTAGAATCAGATTTATTTGGTATATTCGGGGAAAAGATTAAAATTTGTCAAAGAAAAGATATTATAAGAGAATTAAAATAAATAACATGAAAGGACCAACAAGTAATTACGTTTGGATAGACCCATCGGGTGAAAAAAAAGAGGTAATAGGCAGCATTTTAGTACCTGTAACAGTAGAACAAAGGCCACAAAAAGGCATAGCTATTGCTATTGGGCCAGAAGTAAAAAATATTGAAATAGGTGAAACATGCCTATTTAAAGCATTTACCAATTATCAAAAGTACGATAATGAAGGTAAGGAAATTCTTATAATGAGAGAAACAGAAATCGTTTCAGTGTTATAAACAATTCCCGTTCTCAGGCTTTAGATAGTGAATTTGAAGCCGTCAACCCTCGCGCGAAGGATAGTAACGCGGGGTTGATTTTTAAATAAATAAAAGATATTTAGGTATTAATATATTTTTATATTAAATTTGTAGCAATTTAAAACGATTCGATATGATAACAATTACAAATCTCTCCAAGCGAATCCTTATACAATTCGATGATCCGAACCCAGGTATTGAAGTTTACAACAAAGGCTCTTTAAATATATGGTCGGTTGGTGATTATGTGTATATTACGGATTCAACAAAACTTAGGGATTCTTCAAGGATAACTAAGGGTATTAATTCAAGGTCTATAAATTGGTCATCAGTAGTAGGGATGAAAGATTCTATGGATTT
>CAIZCB010000195.1 GCA_903931355.1 uncultured Pseudomonadota bacterium | reverse complement strand
CATTTTTTAAGTGTTGGGCAAGCTCTACAACTTCTTCATCGTTCAATGATTTAATATCTTCTTTTTTACCAGAAGCATCGTTGTAAATTTGATCTAAGAATTTACGAACTTCAGTAATCTTCGCTTCTTCTTTTAACATTTCGCCAATACGAAGGCCTAACCCTTTAGCTGCCCATCCAAGATGGGTTTCTAAGATTTGACCGATGTTCATTCGGGAAGGAACGCCTAATGGATTTAATACAATATCCAAAGGTGTGCCATCAGCCATATGTGGCATATCTTCTACAGGAGCGATTTTTGAAACCACGCCTTTGTTACCGTGACGTCCGGCCATTTTATCGCCAGGTTGAATTCTACGTTTCACAGCTAAGTAAACCTTAACCATTTTTTGAACGCCTGGAGGAAGTTCATCGCCTTGTGTTAATTTACGCTTTTTCTCTTCAAAACGTTTATCGAATTGTTCTTTAGCAACCGCTAAATTATCTTTCAATGTTTCTAATTGTTTTGAAGCGTCGTCATTACCTAAACGAATATCAAACCAATCGTATCTATTAATTGAAGCTAGAAAATCTTTAGAGATTTTTTCGCCTTTTTTCAAGCCTTTTGGGCCGCCAGTTGCAACTTTGTTTGTAAGTAATCTTTCGATTCTTCCAAAAGTATCATCTTCTACAATTCTTAATTGATCAGCCAAGTCTTGTTTGAAGTGTTTTAATTGATCATCAATAATTTGTTGTGCTCTTGAATCTCTATCAATACCTTCTCTAGTAAATACTTGAACATCAATAATTGTTCCAGACATGCCTGAGGGCACTCTCAAACTTGTATCTTTAACATCAGAAGCTTTTTCACCAAAGATTGCTCTTAACAGTTTTTCTTCTGGTGTCAGTTGTGTTTCACCTTTAGGCGTTACTTTACCAACCAATACGTCACCAGCTTCAACTTCAGCACCGATGTAAATAATGCCTGATTCATCCAAACGACCAAGCATACGCTCAGACAAGTTTGAAATATCACGTGTGATTTCTTCTGCGCCTAATTTCGTGTCACGCGCCACTACAGACAACTCTTCAATATGAATTGAAGTGTAACGGTCATCAGCGACAACGCGTTCTGATATTAAGATCGAATCTTCGTAGTTATAACCATTCCATGGCATAAATGCGACAAGCATATTTTGACCTAGCGCTAATTCGCCCATGTCTGTTGATGCGCCATCCGCAATGACGTCGCCACGCGCCAATACATCGCCAACGTTCACTAAGGGACGTTGGTTAATATTGGTATTTTGGTTAGAACGTGTGTACTTAGTCAGGTTATAGATGTCAACACCCACTTCGCCTGCAAGTGCTTCAGCGTCATGCACACGAATCACGATACGGCCTGAATCCACGTAATCAACGATACCACCACGACGCGCTTGCACCGTTGTGCCTGAGTCAATCGCTACAGTACGTTCAATACCTGTACCTACGACTGCTTTTTCAGCACGTAGACATGGCACTGCTTGACGTTGCATGTTGGCACCCATCAATGCGCGGTTCGCATCATCGTGTTCCAAGAATGGAATCAGTGAAGCCGCTACAGAAACAATTTGACCTGGCGCCACGTCCATGTATTGAACACGGTCAGGTTGAGTCATTGTAAATTCGTTGTGATAACGCGCAGAAATCAAATCTTCCTTAAAGCCGCCTTTAGTATCCAACTCAGAGTTAGCTTGCGCAATCATGTACTGACTCTCTTCAATCGCTGAAAGGAAATCAATGTTTGCAGAAACTTTATTGCCTTCAACCCGGCGATATGGTGTTTCTAAGAAGCCGTATTTATTAGTACGTGCATAAAGCGCCAACGAGTTGATCAAACCAATGTTTGGACCTTCTGGCGTTTCAATCGGACATACACGACCGTAATGCGTGGTATGCACGTCACGTACCTCGAAGCCTGCGCGTTCGCGAGTCAAACCGCCAGGGCCTAAAGCTGAAACGCGACGTTTGTGCGTAATTTCAGACAATGGGTTGGTTTGATCCATAAACTGACTTAGCTGGCTTGAACCGAAGAATTCACGAATAGCGCTCGATACTGGCTTCGCATTAATCAAATCGTGTGGCATTAAGTTATCTGACTCAGCTTGGCTTAAGCGCTCTTTTACAGCACGTTCAACCCGAACTAGACCAGCGCGGAATTGGTTTTCCGCTAATTCACCTACTGAACGAATACGACGGTTACCCAAGTGATCGATATCGTCAATCTCACCGCGTCCATTACGTAATTCGAGCAATACACCAACCACTGCAAGGATGTCATCATTTGAAAGCGTAGATGCACCTTCAGCGCCTTGTGGACCTACTGTTTCATAGAACTTACGTAACCATGCTGCTGAGCGCTCTTCAACTTTTTCAGGGAACGCACGGCGGTTAAATTTCATGCGGCCAACAACTGATAAATCGTAGCGATCTGCATTGAAGAATAAACCATCAAACAAAGATTGAACTGCATCTTCAGTGGGTGGCTCACCTGGGCGCATCATGCGATAAATCGCAACACGTGCGCTGTATTGGTCAGGGATTTCATCAATACGTAAAGTTTGTGAGATGTAAT
>CAIZCB010000194.1 GCA_903931355.1 uncultured Pseudomonadota bacterium | reverse complement strand
GCTAAATCAATTAACTTTATGCCTAATTACCATCGAAATCGTGTTCTCGGCGGCACTTATTTTTTCACTGTGAATTTGCATGACCGAAAATCAACTTTGTTAATTGATCACATTGCTGAATTGCGTGAGGCTGTTCGTGCAGTTCGGCGACAACATCCATTTCATATCGACGGTTGGGTGGTGTTACCTGAACATATGCACACTATTTGGACTTTACCTCCGGACGATGACTGCTATTCACAACGCTGGCAGGCAATCAAAAAAGCGTTTTCTAAAACTATTCCTAAGATCGAATCGCGTTCCGAGGTGCAAATTCGTCGTCACGAACGCGGTATTTGGCAAAGGCGTTTTTGGGAGCACACAATTCGTGATGAAGCCGATTATGCTGCCCATATGGATTACCTACATTACAATCCGGTGAAACATGGTTGGGCTAAATCAGTTAGGGAGTGGCCATTTTCTAGCTTTCATAACTTAGTCAAAACTGGTGTTTATTCGGTGGATTGGGGTGGTGTGGCAATAGAGCCTTTGGGTATCGATTTGGGGGAATGGCTATGATTGAGGCTTTACATGGCGGATGGCGCTGCGCTTATCCGCCCTACATATAATAGAGGTTTGATGGAAACTTGGATTTTGCCCTTGGTGGCAGTTGTGGGGTTGCTTATTGGATACGCTGCCAGCACTTGGCTAAGCCGTCAGCATCGCCAGCAATTATTGGTGCAGATTGATAGTTTAAATCAGCAACTACAAAATCAAGCGCTTAAGTTGGCGGTTGCTGATGAACGCTTGCAATCGGGGCAACAAAAACAAAGTGAGTTGTATGAGTTACAACAACAGGTGTTGCAACTGACTGCTGAAAATGCCGATTTAGATGCACGGCAACAAGAGCAGCGTAAAAGCTATGATGACAAAATCCGTTTGTTACTCAATGCTGAAAATCAACTCAAAACCCAATTCGAAAACCTAGCCCACAAAATTTTTGAAGAACGCGGTAAACAATTCAGCGAACAAAACCAACAAAGCATCGAAAACTTGGTCGCGCCGCTCAAGCAACAATTAGGCGAATTTAAAACCCGAGTCGAAACCGTTTACGACAACGAAACCAAAGACCGAATTAGCTTACGTGAAGAAATTGTTTCTTTGCGCCGAGATACCGCCAAAATGAATCAAGAAGCCTTGAATTTAACCAAAGCTTTAAAAGGCGACAACAAAGCCCAAGGTAACTGGGGCGAGATGATTCTGGAAAAAGTGCTGGAACAATCCGGTTTGCGGAAAGGTATCGAATACGAAACTCAAGGCGCGTTTCGTGATGAAGATAATCGTTTGTTTAAGCCCGATGTGATTGTGCGTTTGCCGGAAAACAAAGATGTGATTATCGATTCTAAAGTGTCGCTAGTGGCTTATGAGCGTTACTGTTCAACAGAAGATGATCAACAGCGTTTGGAAGCCTTAAAACAACACACCGAAGCGGTGCGGAATCACATTAAAGGCTTAAGCAATAAAGACTATTCCAGTTTAAAAGGCTTGCGTTCGTTGGATTTTGTCTTGTTGTTTATGCCGATAGAAGCGGCGTTTATGGCGGCGTTTCAGGCCGATGAAAAACTGTTTAATGATGCTTTTGAACACAAAATTGTCGTGGTTACTCCGACGACTTTATTAGCGACATTACGCACCGTGCAAAACATCTGGCGTTATGAACAGCAAAATGAAAACGCCCGTTTAATTGCGGATAAAGCTGGCGCTTTGTACGACAAGATTCGTGGTTTTGCCGAAGATATTGAAAAACTGGGTAATCAGCTCAACACCGCGCATAAAACTTATGATGGCATCGTTAACAAACTCAGCAGTGGTAACGGTAATTTATTACGCCAAGCCAGCGTCTTTGAAGAGCTGGGGGTAAAAATCAAAAAGAAACTACCAAAAACTTTGACTGAGCAAATGGACTTAGAAGAAGGCGGAGAGGATATTTAATAGTGATAGCGGCATTGGGCAATGATGATGCTGTTATCGGTGGCTTTATAAACGATACGGTGTTCGCGGTCGATGCGGCGAGACCAATAACCAGTCCAATTATGTCGAAGGGGTTCTGGATCGCCTAAACCTGAAAAAGGATGACGTTGAATATCGGTAATTAGCAAATTGATACGTTTAAGTAATTTTTTATCGTTTGCTTGCCAATACAAATAATCTTCCCATGCTGTCTCAGCCCAAGACAAAATCATTATTCTAATAATCTGTGTTCAGTGATGTTTCCTGCTTCAATTTCAGCGATGGCTTGATTTAAACGCATTGCATTTTTGGGGCTGGCCATTAAATAAGCAGTTTCTTCGTAGGACTTAAAGTCTTCCAGAGAAATTAATACCGCCGGTTTGCCATTTTGTCGGGTGATTAATACGGGGACATGATCGTCATTGACTTTATCTAAAGTACCAGCTAAATGACTGCGGAAATTTGAGTAACTGATAGTGTCCATTTGAATAGGTGGTTTTTTAATTTAAGTACGTATTATTGTACTTAAAAATTGTGACAGACGATCAAGTAAAAAGCGCAATACCTAGATTAGCAAGTATTGCGCTTTTATTTTATTTGCTAACGCCGTTCAAGCTGCCTTTAAAGCCGTCTACTTTGGCGGTGGTGATGTTAAACAAAAAATAATCTTTGGTTTCGACCGTGTATTTAGGGGCAATAATCACGTCCGCTTTAGCTTTTGTGGTTGCTTCATAAGCCGCTGCGGCTTTTACCGGTGCGAATTTATCAAATATGCTAATTTCGCTGCCCGCACCATAATTCACGCCATCGGCAAATTTGCTAGGGCCAAAATTAAACAAGCCAAGGATTTGGATGTTTTTTGCGCTGCCGTAGATTTTGTTGCCAATGCTTAAATCAGCTCTTAAAGGCGCTTCTACTTTCGATTGAATTGGACTGCTGGGTTGGCTAACGTGAGTAGTGGCGCAACCAGAGAGTGTGAGTGTGGCGATAGCTGTTAAAACGACAAGTGATTTCATCAGGTGTGTACCTTAGTTATTTATTGTTATTAATTTGATGTATAACGCCTGCCAATCAGTGGCCGGCTAAATAGGTTAAGACAGTTGTTGTGTTGCCAACTTTGTGGATTCTAACCTAAAACAAAAAAATAAAAGGTTAAATGATGTTAAATTTTAATTACTTAGCGAATATAGTTAAGGTAATAGATTAGTTTTGAGTCAATCGCCCACGATTCGGGGTGGGAAATTAAGGAGAATACATGCGTTATCTATTAGCCGTTTTGGTGATGGTGTTAACTGCTTGCGAGCAAACACCACCTGCACCACCAGTGCCTCGTCCGGCGCTAGTGGTTAGCGTTGGAGAACAGACAACGGCTACTCCGATGGCTTTAGTCGGTGAAATCCGTTCCCGTTATGAAACCGCCCAAGGTTTTAGAATCGACGGCAAAATTATTCAGCGATTAGTTGATGTCGGTAGCGAAGTTAAAAAAGGCCAAGTGTTGGCCAAACTGGACAGCATTGATACTGGTTTAACCAGCCAAGCTGCACAAGCAGAAGTTAAAGCTGCCGAAGCTGATTTAGATTTGGCACAAGCTGAGCTAGATAGATACCGTCAATTACACCAACGCAAATTTGTCGCCACTCAAGCTTTAGAAATTCAAGAAGCAAAATTCAAAGCCGCGGCTGCAAGGGTTAAGCAGGTTAAAGCGCAAGCGGCAGTCAGTGGCAATCAATCTAATTACACGCAATTAGTGGCTGAACGTGATGGGGTGGTGACCGAGATTCGGGCCGAGCCGGGGCAAGTGGTTATTGCCGGGGATCCTGTGGTGCATATTGCCATGCCACGTGAGATGGAAGTAGCGATTGCTGTGCCGGAATCGCGGATGGATGGCGTGGCGGTTGGCACGGCAGCGGAAGTACGGTTGTGGACTGATCCGAAAACCGTTTATCCCGCCAAAGTTAGAGAAGTTGCCCCTGCTGCAGAGAGTGTGACGCGAACTTTTCGTGTTCGCGTGGCATTAGGTGAGGTTGATAGTCGTGTGATGCGATTAGGTATGACCGCTGGAGTACGTTTTTATTATCAAAATTCGCATGATTGGTTATTGCCGATGACAGGCGTTACACAACGTGATGGGCAATCGGTGGTGTGGGTAGTCAACACTGAAAATGGCGAAGTTCAGCCAAAACCGGTGCAAATTGCTGGGTTTCGTGAAGATGGGGTGTTGATTAGTCAGGGCTTGCAAGCGGGTGATCAAGTGGTGATTGCAGGGTTACAAACCTTGGTGCCAGGTCAAGTGGTAAGACCAACACCGGTAGTGCGGAGCGAATAATGAAAAGCTTTAATTTATCCGAATGGTCGTTGCGGCATCCGGCGTTGGTGTTGTATGCAATGCTGGCGCTAACCATTATTGGCATGGCTTCTTATAGCAAGCTGGGGCAATCGGAAGATCCACCATTTACCTTTAAAGTGATGGTGATTCGTAGTGCTTGGCCGGGGGCGAATGCTTTAGAGGTAGAGCAACAACTCACCGATAAATTAGAGAAAAAACTGCAAGAAGTACCGTGGCTGGATGTGCTGAAAAGTTACTCCCGCGCTGGTGAATCGTTGATTTTCCTGCAAGCTAAAGATTCGGCACTGCCTAGCGAAATTCCAAATATTTGGTATCAAGCCCGCAAAAAAATCGGCGACATTCGTTACACCTTACCTAATGGTGTCCAAGGCCCGATTTTTAATGATGAATTTGGTGATGTTTACGGCAATTTGTACGCTTTAAGTGGTCAAGGCTACGACGATGCTGAGCTGAAACGCCAAGCCGATGTGGTGCGAGCGGAGTTATTAAGGGTCGCCAATGTTGGCAAAGTCGATTTTTTTGGTGAGCAAAGCCAAAAGATTTATATCGAATTATCCAATGCCAAATTAGCCACCTTTGGCATCGATACCGCCACGTTTTTACAAATGCTACAGGCGCAAAACCTGATGGCAGCTGCAGGCGCTTATGATTCGGCCGATGAGCATATTCGATTTGATGTGTCTGGCACTTATGATGATTTACAGCAAATACGAGAAGTACGTTTAGGTACTCGGAACAGTGAATTTCGTCTCGGTGATGTGGCAACCGTCAAGCGCGGTTATGAACAACCGACTAAAGAGCGAGTGCGATTCATGGGCCAAGAGGCGTTATTGATGGGTGTTTCGATGCGGCAGGGTGGCGATATTATTAAGCTTGGTCTTGATTTGGATGCAGCGGTTGCCAAAATCCAAGCGCAATTACCGGTTGGTTTGCAGTTACAAATGGTGTCTTCGCAGCCGAGAGCCGTAAAAAATTCGGTGCACGAATTTGTGAAATCGCTGACCGAAGCGGTGGTGATCGTGTTGGCAGTGAGTTTGTTGTCATTGGGGTTACGCAGCGGGATTGTGGTGGCGATTAGTATTCCGATTGTATTGGCGGTGACGTTTTGGTTGATGTACTTGTTTGGCGTTGGGTTACATAAAATCTCGCTGGGTGCTTTGATTTTGGCGCTGGGTTTATTGGTCGATGACGCGATTATTGCCGTTGAAATGATGGCTTCAAAAATGGAGCAAGGCTGGGAGCGTGGTAAAGCGGCGGCGTTTGCTTATACATCGACCGCCATGCCGATGCTCAGTGGTACTTTAGTCACTGCCGCTGGTTTTTTACCGATTGCTACCGCTGCATCGTCCACTGGCGAATACACCCGCTCGATATTTCAAGTGGTGGTGATTGCTTTATTGGTGTCTTGGTTAGCGGCGGTGATCGTCGTGCCGTATTTGGGTTATCGGCTGTTACCGGATTTAAGTGACCATGCTCCACAAGCCAGTGTTATGCAAACTTGGTGGGCGCGGATGCGTCGCAAGCCGTTACCGATTCCTCAACACAGCCACCATGATTTATATCAAAGCAGTTTTTATCAGCGTTTTCGGGGCTTAGTGACCGCTTGTGTTAAGAATCGTTGGTGGGTGATTGCGATTACAGTGGTGATTTTTGCCTTGTCGATTTTTGGTTTTAAATACGTTCAGCAGCAGTTCTTTCCTGATTCAACGCGGCCAGAAATCATTGTCGATTTACGCTTAGCCGAAGGCGCATCGTTTGATGCTAGTGCCAGCGAAGTTAAAAAATTGGAAGCGTGGTTGGAAAAACAAAGCGGTATTGAAAATTATGTGGCCTATATCGGCACGGGTAGCCCGCGCTTTTATCTGCCTTTAGATCAACAAATGCCGCAGCGTAGTTTTGCCCAAGTGGTGATTTTGACCGAAGGCCCCAAGCAACGCGAACAACTGCGATTACAGTTATTGGCCTTGTTTGAAAACGATTTTCCCAGCTTACGTGCCAGCGTTTTGCGTTTAGAAAATGGCCCGCCGGTGGGTTTTCCGGTGCAATTTCGTGTTTCCGGGCCAGATTTGCAAACCTTGCGCGGTGTAGCTCGGCAAGTGGCGGATGTGATGCGGGCTAATCCTAATTTATCCAATGTGCAATTGGACTGGGATGAGCCGGTGAAGGTGGTGCAGGTCAATATTGATCAATCTAAAGCGCGTTTGTTAGGCGTGTCATCCAGTCAAATCGCCAATTTAATTAACGGTGCTTGGCAAGGTTTATATGTCACCGAATTTCGCGAAGGGATTGAGCGAATTGATGTGGTTATCCGTGGGATGGAAGCTGAGCGTCAGCGTTTATCGCGCTTGCAGAGTTTGATGATTTACACCGCTACGGGTCAAAGTGTGCCGTTGTCGCAAATCGCTAGTTTTGATTATGGTTTTGAGGAAGGTGTGATTTGGCGGCGCAACCGGATTCCAACTATCACTGTACGTGCTCATGTTTACGGCAAAACTCAAGCACCAACAGTTTCAGCGCAAGTTGAATCAGAATTGGCAACGATTAAAGCCAGTTTGCCTATTGGTTATTATCTGGAAACCGGCGGTGCGGTGGAAGAATCGGCCAAAGGCGGTAGTTCGGTAGCGGCGGGGATGCCGTTGTTTTTGTTTAGTGTGTTAACCGTATTGATGATTCAGTTGCAAAGCTTTGCACGGGTGGCCTTGGTATTGTTGACCGCACCGTTAGGAATGATCGGGGTGACCTTGTTTTTACTGATATTTCACCAGCCATTCGGCTTCGTGGCCATGCTTGGCACCATCGCTTTATCGGGAATGATTATGCGTAACTCGGTGATTTTGGTCGATCAGATTGATCAAGATAAACAGGCGGGGCATTCTGATTTAGAGGCGATAGTCGATTCTACCGTGCGGCGGTTTAGGCCGATTGTATTGACTGCTGCGGCTGCAATTTTAGCTATGATTCCATTAACGCAAAGCGCATTTTTCGGACCGATGGCGGTAGCGATTATGGGTGGGTTGATGGTCGCGACAGCGTTGACCTTACTGTTTTTACCGGCTTTGTATGCGGCTTGGTTTGGGGTGAGGGATTAAAGTTAGGCTAAGCAAGATCAGAAAAAAGGTGGTGGGATTTGCCCACCACCTTATTACTAGCTTTTACTCAGACGCTCTTGCTGCGCGTTTACGATCGTTTTCAGATAATAATTTTTTCCGTAAACGAATCGATTGTGGGGTTACTTCGACTAACTCATCTTCATCAATAAACTCTAAAGCCTGTTCCAAAGTCATTTTTTGGATACGGGTTAAGATTAAGTTTTCGTCAGTACCTGCGGCGCGGATGTTGGTTAGCTGTTTGGCTTTAGTTGGGTTAACCACTAAGTCGTTAGCACGCGAGTGGATACCGACCAACATACCTTCATAAACTTCGTCAGCGTGAACCAAGAACAATTCACCACGTTCTTGCAGAGCGAACAGCGCGTAAGCCAAGGCTTTACCTTGTACCATTGACACCAATACACCGCGTTTACGCATGCCAATAACGCCTGGTTTGGTTGGGCCGTAATGGTCGAAAACGTGGTAGAACAAGCCTGAGCCTGAAGTCGCAGTCATAAATTCGGTTTGGAAGCCGATCAAGCCGCGTGATGGCACCATGTATTCCAAACGAATACGGCCTTTGCCATCGGGAACCATGTTCAACAAGTCGCCTTTACGTTCGCCAAGTTTTTCCATGATCGCACCTTGGTGAATTTCTTCGACTTCGATAGTGACCATTTCAAACGGTTCGCTCATCACGCCGTCGATTTCTTTGATGATTACTTCGGGTCTTGAAACGCCCAATTCGAAACCTTCGCGGCGCATGTTTTCAATCAAAATTGATAAATGCAGTTCGCCACGACCAGAGACTTTAAATTTGTCTGGGTCACTAGTGTCTTCAACGCGCAAGGCTACGTTGTGTTGGAGTTCTTTGTTTAAACGGTCGCGAATTTGGCGAGAAGTAACGAATTTACCTTCTTTACCAGCGAACGGTGAGTTGTTGACTTGGAAAGTCATGCTCACAGTCGGTTCGTCAACTTTTAATGGTGGCAAAGCTTCAACAGAATCTTGTTGGCACAAGGTGTCGGAGATTTCCAGTTTGTCGATACCGGTGAAAGCGATGATGTCGCCCGCTTGCGCTTGTGGCACTTCGACACGTTCCAAGCCTTTGAAACCAAAGATTTGCAACATACGGACGTTACGGGTTGCGCCTTCACGGTTAATCAAAGTCAATTGTTGGTTGGATTTAACCGCACCACGTTGAATACGACCAATGCCGATAACGCCCACATAGCTGTTGTAATCCAAGCTGATGACTTGCATTTGGAATGGGCCGTCGATGTTAACGGGTGGAGGGCTAACTTTTTCGACAACGGTTTCAAATAGTGGGGTCATATCGCCGCCTTCCACTGAGCTATCTAAGCCAGCGTAGCCTTTTAGGGCTGAAGCGTAAACGATAGGGAAGTCTAATTGTTCGTCAGTTGCGCCAAGGCGGTCGAACAAGTCGAAAGTTTGGTCGATAACCCAATCAGGACGCGCACCTGGGCGGTCGATTTTGTTGATAACAACGATAGGTTTCAAGCCTAAAGCAAAGGCTTTTTGGGTAACGAAACGGGTTTGTGGCATTGGGCCGTCAACCGCGTCAACCAGCAATAATACTGAGTCAACCATCGATAAAACCCGTTCAACTTCGCCACCAAAGTCGGCGTGGCCTGGGGTGTCAACGATGTTGATGTGATAGCCGTTCCAGTCGATAGCGGTGTTTTTCGCCAAAATGGTAATGCCGCGCTCTTTTTCTAACGCGTTGGAGTCCATGACTCGTTCATCGACTTTTTCGTGAGAGTCGAAAGTGCCGGATTGTTGCAAAAGTTGGTCAACGAGGGTGGTTTTGCCATGGTCAACGTGAGCGATGATGGCAATATTTCTGAGTTTTTCTATCACAGGATTTACTTAATGGTTTTTAAAAAGAATAGGGTGGGTCAATTAACCCAAGGGTTATTTAGTGAGGTTTAGCTTTGTTGCCAAGGTAGGCCGTGAAAACGCCAGCCGTCGATGTTGCCACGGTGTTTGTTTTCGTCTAATGCACCTTCAAAGCCTTGAACGATATTAATTAAATGTTGATAGCCTGCAGCTTCTAAAGCTTTGGCGGCTTCAACTGAACGCACACCGGTACGGCAAAGTAAAAGAACCGGTGCACTTTTGTCGCTGGCATGTTGTTGAACTTGATTAACAAAATTAGCGTTGAGCTGCATACCAGGAAACTCTTTCCAAGCGACATGAATCGCTTTTAGTGGATGGCCAACAAAGCCGTGTTCAATCGCAGTTCTGACATCAATCAGCACAGCAGCTGGATTACTTTGTAATAAGTCCCAAGCTTGTTTTGGGTCGAGGTTTTCTATCATTTAGCTTCGCTCCGCGATGAGTTTGGTTAATCAGCTGCGCTGCAAGTGCCGATTGGGGTGTCATTTGGGGTAAAAAACAGGTCTTTTCTGACGGGTTTTTTGCGGCTAAATGTTTGATAAAACAGTAAGCCAGTCGATTTAAGGCTGCCATTATCGCATTACACAGGGTTCGGTCAAGAAAACGGATTGTGACAATGGCAGTTTGGGGATGATTTTGTTGCTAATTGGCTAAGGTGGATCCATGCCAATCCGGTGCGGTAGCCAGTCTTGGATAAATTCCAAAAACGAACGGACTTTAGCGGATAAATATTTACGGTGTGGATAAACCGCGTAAATTTCCAGCGGGGCAATGCCGTATTGTTCCATGATCACTTCCAGCCGACCCAGTTCAATATCGCGACCAACGATGTAGCGGGGCAGCATAATCACCCCTAAGCCGTTAACCGCCGCATTACGGATTGGGTCGGCCATATTCGCTTGCATTCGGCCGGTGACTTTAACCATCCGTTCACCGAGGATACCTTTAAAGCGCCATTTATTACGTGGTGGGATCGCCCAGTTGATTAAGCAGCTGTGATTTTCCAAGTCTTCTGGGTCTTGCGGGGTACCGTGGGTTTTTAGATATTCCGGTGATGCGCAAACGACTAGAGATGAAGTGGCAATTTTCCGTGCCACTAAACTGGTGTCATTTAATTGGCCAAGATAAATCGCAATATCGACGCCTTCATCAATTAAATCGACCTGACCGCCTTTTAAAACCATTTCCACTGATAGGTCGGGATAGTTTTTAAGATAATCAGTCATGGCGGGGGAAATGTGTGTCGCACCAATCACTGGTGGCGCGCAGATTTTTAAAATGCCACGCGGTTCGGTTTGTAATTTGGTGACAGCCGATTCCATTTCATCAACGTCTAAAAGCACCTGTTGGCAGCGATCTAAATATTCTTCACCGGCTTCGGTTAGGCTTAAGCTACGGGTAGTGCGGTTGAATAAACGGGTGTTGAGTTCGTTTTCCAGCTGCATAATGTGTTTGGTTGCCATGGCGCGGGAAATGTCCAAATCCTTGGCTGCACCGGCAAAGCTTCCGGCTTTGGCGACGCGCACAAACACGTTCATGCTAGTTAATTTGTCCATTAGGCGACTCCCTTATAGTTGTCAAAAAATGATTGACATTTTTATTGTTTCTTAATTGTATACAATTTGTTTAGCGTCTGCCTAATTGTAAACTTATGTTTATGCTGTATAGTGATCAGCAATTAAAGAGAAACGACATAGAGAACTTGTGAAAGCACAAGTTAGGTAAAGGAAAAGCATGAACAACTTAAGTAAAGACATCTTAGTAGGCGCATTGTATATCGCCGGCATCTCAAGCTTCATTTCTGGACTCTTCGTCATCTCTGCAGTGCTTTTCGCCACTGCCTCAATGTTTACCAACATTGCCAGCATAGCTTCATCAAACAGCTAAGCTCCAAATTTGTAACTACCTCCTGGTGTTGTAATAACTAGCAGACCCTCCTCATAGCATTCTGCTTGGTTTTTTGCCTTCCACTGCGTAAGCACTGGGAGGTTTTTTTTGCCTGTCGTTTTTGGCCGATAAAGCAACGTGTTATGATTTTTGCCCAAATTCCCAAGAGTATTAGCAATGAGTGACGTTTTACAGCAATTAGCTGACGTTTTAGAACAACGTAAACAGCAATCCGCCGATCAATCCTATGTAGCCAGTTTGTACGCAAAAGGTTTGGATCATATTCTGAAAAAAATCGGTGAAGAAGCCACTGAAACCGTGATTGCCGCTAAAGATGGCGACAAAGACAAGATTATTTACGAAACTGCCGATCTTTGGTTTCACAGTATGGTAATGCTGGCGCATCAAGGCTTGGGGCCAGATTTGGTGATTGCCGAATTACAGCGTCGTTTCGGTTTATCGGGCTTAGAAGAAAAAGCGCAACGTAATACATCTAAATAGGAGTAGACCATGGGTTTCAGTATTCCCCACTTATTAGTGGTATTAGTGATCGTGATTTTGGTATTCGGTACCAAGCGCCTTAAAAATGTCGGTGGTGATTTGGGCGAAGCGATTAAAAGCTTCCGTAAAGCCATTAACGACGGTAGCGAACAGCAAAAAACCACAGTTAAAGATGATGACGTCTTGGAAGGCGAAGTTAGCCATAAAGATAAGCAATAGGTCACAAAATGTTTGAAGTTGGCTTTTCAGAATTAGTGATGGTGGGCTTGGTGGCTTTGATTGTCATTGGTCCTAAGCGTTTGCCAACTGCTGCTCGCATAGCTGGGTTGTGGATAGGTAAGCTCCAAAGCACCATTGCCAACGTAAAGATCGAAATCAAACAGCAATTACATGCCGAAGAAATGCGGCAAATCATGCAGCAACAAAGCATTGTTGAGGATGTGCAGCAATTGGTAGCCGAGACTCAGCAGGTAGTCAACGACATCAAAACCAGCAGTGAAAGCCTTTCAAAGGATTTGAACAATCATGACAAACCTGCCTGAATTAGGTAACGAACAGCCGTTTATCAGTCACTTAATCGAGTTACGAGATCGGCTGTTAAAGATGATTTTTTGTGTGTTGCTGATTTTTATTGGCACCGCAACTTATGCCAACGAGATTTACCATTATCTAGCTGAGCCTTTGTTGCAACATATGCCGAAAAACAGCAGCATGATTGCAATTGATGTCGCCTCGCCGTTTTTTACCCCGTTTAAATTAGCGTTTGTAGTCGCGGTTTTTATTTCG
>CAIZCB010000193.1 GCA_903931355.1 uncultured Pseudomonadota bacterium | reverse complement strand
TATATTAACATTAGTTATTAATTAAGTTGAATTGAGTACATTGATTTTCAATAATTTAAGCTTATTAACTATGAATCGAGTTAGCCGCTAAAATCTGATTTGTTAGAAAAATCCAAATTTAGCGATGAGATAAATCGGAAGGAATGGGATGAAAAGTTTATTGGGGAGGATTAGACGGCTTTAACTGACGAAAACCGTCTAGGTCTATCGTTTGGCTGTTTATTTGGTTTTAAGTGAATACATCACGTAAACCACATAAGCCACAGTTAATAAGTAAATACCTGCTGAAATCATGATTTTCTCCTGTTTTAGTTATTATAGGTTTTTAGCTTTATATCAAAATTACGGGGATTCGGCTTGATTGAATTATCAAACACGCTGTTGGCTTATAGCATTGGTGGCGTTGGCGTTATGGTCGAATGGCGCGCCTATTGGCTGCATTGTGGCCAAGCATTTAGACGTTGGTCGGCGATTGGCGCGGCTTTATGGGCGCTGCAATATGCGTTATTAGATGCTTGGACGGCTTGTTTAACCATGGCGATGACCGCTTTGAGAACCCTGTTATCGTCAACTAAACAATCTAAACATCAACATGGGTTAACGGCTGGTTTTATCGGTTTATTTATCGCCTTAACCGCTATTTCTTGGCAAGGTTACGTGTCTTTATTACCCGCATTTGCGGTAATCAACACCACGATTGCTTTGTTTTATCTGGATAACTTCAAGATGCGTAAACTGCTGTTAGCATCGAGTTTGGCGTGGATTGCTAATGATATTTACTGGCAAGCTTGGCCGGCTTTGTTAGCGGAAACGGTGGCGATGCTGATCAATCTCCGCACCATCCACCGTTTAAATCAGGCTTAACGCTGGTGAAAGCGATTAAAAATCACAAAACCGACAAACATCGCGCCGATAAATACCAATACAGCCGGTAAGCCGGCACTTAATCCCACCAACGCCGGCCCAGGGCAAATCCCAGACAAGCCCCAGCCAATCCCAAAGATCGCTGAGCCTATCAACAATTTACGATCAATGCCCTGCTTGACACCATCACAAGAAGTTTGGGTTTCGGGGGATAAATGCATCAGGCGCTGCATAACCGCCAAGGTGATTAAGGCACTGGCCATCACTATCGCTAAACTTGGGTCCCATTCACCGCTGACATCCAAAAAAGCCAACACTTTGCTAGGGTTGGTCATATTGGCAATGATTAAGCCAAAACCAAACAACAGCCCTAACGAACCTGCCACTAAATTTTTAATCATGATTTTTTACCTTATAAAACGTGACGTTGGATATAAACCGTCACAGCTGCGGTAAACATAAACATCAAAGTCGCCACAATCGAACGCACCGATAAACGAGCGATGCCACAAACCCCATGACCGCTAGTACAACCACCGCCTAAGCGACTGCCGTAGCCGACTAACACACCTGCAACAGCCAATACCGCCAACGGCGCATCAAGCTGAATCGGAATCTCACCAACCATTACTCGATACAACGGCGCACTGGCAATCAAGCCTAATAAAAACCACAGCCGCCAGCCCGATTCAGCATTCCAAGGCAATAAAAGCCCCGAGGCAATCCCCGAAATCCCCGCCACCCGCTTATGGGTAACTAACAATAAGCCAGCCGCTAGGCCAATAATTACACCGCCCAATGCGGCCGATAAAATCGTTATTTCTGTCATTTAATTTCTAGTTTTAAAGTTTGAAAATACCGCAAACGCTATATTAGCTTTTTTTGATAGTACCTAAGCAAGCCGGCAAGGTCAAAACCAATAGCATTCTGTTTAAAGATTCAATGCCTTGACATCAACCCTCAACAACAAGTAACTTGGCTTTTTACCCACAATCATCCCTGCAAGGAATCGAAAATGGCTCATTGGTACCCAGACAATTCTCAATCCATCGGCAACACCCCTTTAGTGCGTCTTAACCGAATTACCGACGGCGCACCAGTCACATTATTGGCCAAAATCGAAGGCCGTAATCCGGCTTATTCGGTGAAATGCCGAATTGGTGCAGCGATGATTAAAGACGCTGAACAACGCGGCTTATTGGGTGCCGGTAAAGAAATTATTGAACCAACCAGCGGTAACACTGGCATCGCCTTAGCTTTTGTTGCGGCAGCAAAAGGCATTCCACTGACCTTAACCATGCCAGACACTATGAGCATCGAACGCCGCAAATTACTCGCCGCTTACGGTGCAAAATTAGTGCTAACCGAAGGCGCAAAAGGCATGAAAGGGGCGATTGCTAAAGCTGAAGAAATTGCCGCATCCGATCCAGATCGTTATTTGTTGTTACAACAGTTTAAAAACCCCGCTAACCCACAAATCCACTTTGAAACCACTGGCCCAGAAATTTGGGCGGATACTGACGGTGCGATTGATATATTGGTTGCCGGTGTCGGCACAGGTGGCACCATCACAGGGGTTTCTCGCTTCGTGAAACAAGCACAAAACAAAGCCATCACCTCAATTGCTGTTGAGCCAGAATCTAGCCCAGTATTAAGCCAACATCGTGCTGGTTTAGAAATTCAACCCGCTCCGCACAAAATCCAAGGCATAGGCGCAGGCTTTATCGCTGATGTATTAGATTTATCGTTAATTGATGAGATTGAACAAGTCAGCAACGATGATGCGATTGAATACGCTCGCCGTTTAGCTCGCGAAGAAGGCATTTTGGCTGGTATTTCTTGCGGTGCAGCGGTTGCAGCGGCAGTGAGAGTGGCTAAATGCCCCGAAAACAGCGGCAAAACCATCGTGGTGATTTTGCCCGATTCCGGCGAACGCTATTTAAGCTCGGCTTTATTTGAAGGTTTGTTTGACGCACAAGGGATTGCGGCATGAGTTTGATTGATAAAGGCCAAAATTGGGGCATTGATCATTTAGTCAGCGAATTGCGAAGCTTGCGTTTGCAATCGCTGGAAAGCCGCCAACGTCGCCGATATCCACAAGCGCAATCCATGGCAGGAGGTCTTTGACATTATGGCACATCAACCGC
>CAIZCB010000192.1 GCA_903931355.1 uncultured Pseudomonadota bacterium | reverse complement strand
TGTTTTGTAAAAAATATTAAAAACAAATATTACGGTTGTTTTTTATTTGTTCGCTCATAAAATGCGCTCGGTCACCCCATCAAGTAGGCAATTTATGAATCAAAACATCGCCGATTTTTTCGCGGATCGAAAAGCAGCTTGGCTTAAAGCCAAGCTAAAACCTTCATTTACCGATGAAGAACAACTGCAATTCCAGCAAGACGCAAACGAAAAATTCACGCTTGCCAATTGGTTACCCGATGCGGCTAAACGGGCGGCACAGCTAACAATGGCCAGTCATCCTAGTAAATTCAGTCACCCCAGCGCTAAAACTTCACCCATTATTGCTAATAGCCGTCAAGTTGATGATGGTTATCTGCGTAGTGGTAATGTTGATTATGACTTAGATGTATTTGGCAATGCTGCCGCTATGGATGTTTATAAATTCCTGACTTTAGTGATGGATGATGGCAAAACAGTTCTTAATCACCTAGAAGAAGACAGTACTCATATCAAAGGATTATTCACACTACCAGCAACCAGCTATGAAACTTTAAAACAAGGTTTAATCAGTATTAAACAGTTAGATGATTCGAACAAAACCGATCATTTAGTCAAGCAGGTTTATTTTCCTGTAGATGAGAGCTATCACTTGTTGTCTTTGTTAACGCCTTCAGGGCTACTGACCCAAGTTAAAAGCCGTATCGACGGTATTCGTTTTTCCGAAGAAACCAAGCAAGCCAAAGAAACGCGTAAAAAGAATGAACACCATGTCACCGGATACGATGATTTATTTGATTTGACAGTTACGGCTTATGGTGGAACTCAGCCGCAAAATGTGAGTGTTTTAAATAGCAAAAATGCCGGTCGGGCTTATTTACTGGCAAGCACACCGCCTAAACTGAAACAGCGTCAAATTCGCTTACCAAACCAAAATTTTTTTAGAAACAGTTTGCAGGTTAGACGCTTTAAAGACGCTTTTGAGCCGCTAGACAAATTAATTCGTACTGATGTCAATAACGTATATGTTCGGGACGGTATTAAAAACTGCTTGAAATACATTGTTGATCAAGTGCTACAACGAGCATTTATCGTTAGGGCTTACGGTGAAGGTTGGTCCGACAGTGACTACTACCAATCCTTACCACTTTCTCAACGTATATGGTTGGACGATGCCAACTTAGCACAACGCGAAAGCCAAGATGATTGGCTAGAAGATATTGTCGATGCGTTTGCTAACTGGATACTCGATAGCTACGAATACTTATTTAAAGACACTTACGTCAAATTAAGTGATCACGAGTTACGAGAAGTTCGCATCATGGTTACACAGGCTGTCAGCAGCGATCAGGAGTTTTTTAAATGACACGATTTTTTTTATTACTCCCGCATATCAAAATTCATAATGCTAATGCCATGAGTAGTCCTTACACCATCGGCTTTCCTGCAATGACAGCATGGTTGGGTGCGGTTCATGCCTTACAACGACAAATACAACTAAGCGAAAAACTGGTAAATGTGCAATTAAGTAGTGTTGCAGTCAGTTGCCATCAATTTGATTTGCAAACTTACAAGGGCCCTAACGATTTTGTACATTCAATTATCGGCACAGCTAATCCATTGGATAAAGATGGCAGTCGTCCGGCCTTTATCGAAGAAGCTCGTTGTCATTTGGAAGTTTCACTAT
>CAIZCB010000191.1 GCA_903931355.1 uncultured Pseudomonadota bacterium | reverse complement strand
TGTATTGATGTTCGTAATTATCCAGCCATAAGTCTTCGCCGCGTTTGACGAACTTCATTAACGGATTGCTGGCGGCATTGGTGAGAATCTCGGAGCTGATGTGATAGCCTTCCAAGCGAATTACCCATAAGCCAGTTAGTACAAATAACACAATAAAACCGAATCCGGCTTTATAGCCCATGCTTTTGCTGGCGCTATAAAACGAGGCTTGCGGGTTAAGTTGTAGAAACAATGCGGCGTGGGATAAAAACAAGCAAATCGCAATCCCCGCGACTAACAAGGCAAATGGATTCACTAAAGTCCAGAAATCGCCTAAAAACAAAATCCGCATATCGTTATCCATATGAAATGGAATACCTTTTAGCAAGTTGCCAGCAATCATCCCCACCATTAAGGTCGAAACCCAACCACCAATCGCCAAGGCTTTATCGCAATACTGACGCCATTGTTCGTTAGCCGCATCTCTAAACACAAACCCCAAAGGCCGAATCAGCCAAGCCAGTAGCAACAGCAAAATCGGTAACTGCAAACAGGCCATACTCACCGCATAAGCGATAGGCCAAGCGGCGAATAAAATCGCAATCACCGCGACTAACCACGCTTGTTGGCCTTGGGCGGTAGCGGCGATGCTGGCGATGATTAATTGCCGTTCTTTGTCGCTTTGTGAAATCAACGGCAACAACATGCTGGTGCCTAATGTAATCCCTTCATTGAGGGCATAACCGACCAAGGCCAAAATCAGCAAAGCCCAAGCGATTAAACGTAAAACTTCATAATCTAAATTCATTGCGCGGCTCCTCTGGCGTGGCTAAAAGTTAAGTAAGCCATCAAAATCCCGGCAACACAGACCAAGCCTGTACCGATGATCAAATAAATACCAAAGTTAATCGCCAGCGCAGTGACCGACAGCGAGGAATAGCTTAAAAAGCTTGGTAATAATTCAGACACTAGCCAAGGTTGTTGGCTGGCTTGGTTAAGAAAATGATCGCCCAAGCCTAATAACCAAGGCAGCGGTGCCGTCAAAATGCTGAGTTGCATCAGCCAAGGGTTTAACGGTGCTTGGCCTAAACCACCAACACAAGCGGCAATAAAGCCCGCGATGATTAACACGCCCAATCCGATTAACAGACGATGACTCCACAACAAGGCAGCAGGTTCTGCCGGTAAAGCCGATTGTGCGGCAAGTTGGATTTGTTGCTGGTTAGCGTTTTCGATGTGAGTAGTGAAACGCTGTAATAACAAGGCATAGCCTAAATCGACTTGATGTTGCTCAACTTGGGCTTGTAAGGCGCTGTTTTTATCGTCATCGCGCCAAGCAAGCAAGGTTTGATAAGCGGTGAGGCCGTTGCGGATATGGTTTTCGACTTCTGGCAATAGGTTTTGCAAATCACCGCCATTGAGCGCGGTTTGTTGAATGGTTTGGCTCAAACGGCTTGATGTGGGTTGAATCGGCCAAGCCAATAAAATCGCTATTAAGCCAATTGGCGCGGCTAGTTTGTAACTGATGCGACCAATCGGATCGTTTGGATTTTTAGATACCAGCCAAGCGCTAATCGCCAACACACTGGCAGCGGCAATCGCATAGCAAAGACCAAGCAAATGCAGGGTTTTAAAGATCGCCGCCGGATTGTTGAGCAATTGGTTTAGATCATTTAATTCAATCCGTAGCGAATGCAGATTAAAGCTGGCGCCAACCGGATTTTCCAGCCAAGCATAAGCGCTAATCAACCACAAAGCCGACAGATTAAGACACAGCGCCAATAAACAGGTAATTAGCCAATGCTGCTGTTTACTCAAACGCGCCCAACCAAACCAAAATGGCCCAAACAACACCGAAGCCAAAAAGAAACTGCTCAAAGCTTCAATCGCCAACGGCAGGGCAAACACATCGCCAACGTAGCGCGAAAAATAAGAACTCCCTGCGCCAAACTGACACAACAACACCAAGCGACTAGCCAAAGCCAAGCTAAAGTTGACGCTAAACAACCGCGCCCAAAAGCGGCTGGCGTTTAGGTAATGTGGTTTGTCGGTGAGTAAATACAAGGATTCCAGCGCTACCAGTAGCAACGACAATCCAAGGGTTAAAGGGATAAATACAAAATGCAGTAAAGCGCTTATCGACATTTGCCACTGTGATAACGCTAAAACGGTTTCGGAAAACATTTCCAACCTCAGGCAGTTAAATCAAAAGCCGCCAATTATAGGCAGTCTGGTGGGATTGTCCTATGGGGGATTTTGTTTGGCTGATGGACTGGGGCAATATCGATTCGGGTGCTTGATATACGACAAAGACACTTTACAACCACTTTTTCACCAAATGTCCCATTTTCGTCCACATTGCTCCACTTTTCTCTTGGTTGATAGCTTACTGACTGATATTACGAAGAAATTACAGTTATTTGCTGATGTAGCGGTCATTCTCGCGAAAGCGGGAATCCAGACCTCGAAGCCCATCACCTAGATTAGATTCCCGCCTTCGCGGGAATGACGAAGCTGGTCAGCCAATTCCAAGAATACTTCTCCAAAGGTAGTTACAGCATTTGGGGGTAAAAATCACAATGTTGTGTAACATCAGTTAATCAGTTGTGAAGGAGTTGCTAAGTGATTACACTGATAGCATTGAAATCATTTTAAGTGAGGGCTAAATGGCAGCCATTACCATTAGAAATATTGATGATGAATTGAAAACTCGTTTGCGTTTACAGGCTGCGCAGCATGGTTGTTCTATGGAGCAAGAAGTAAGGAGCATTTTGTTGCGAGCCTTAACCGCTAAGCCAACCCCGCCAGCATTTGCCCAACGGATTCAATCGCGTTTTGCTGGCCTTGAATTAGACGAATTACCGATTCCTGAACGACAAGCGACTAGAACTGCACCTGAGTTAGGCTAAGTCATGATGCAAGCTGTATTGCTCGATACTAATGTATTGTCTGAATTAATGCGGCCAAAGCCTTCTGAGCAAGTGTTGGCTTGGTTTTCGGAACAAGGTGATACGAGGTTTTATACCAGCGTGATTACACAAGCTGAGATGTTGTTAGGCGTGGCTTTATTACCTAATGGCAAGCGAAGAGAGGCTATTGCCAATGCGGTTGAGCAGATGTTTTTGTCTGATTTTGCGGGATTATGCTTAGAGTTTGATCAATTAGCAGCGCATGAATATGCCGTTTTAGTCGCCTGCCGAAATAAAATCGGGATGCCCATTTCGACCGAAGATGCACAAATAGCGGCTATTGCCTTACGACATGGTTTGATTTTAGTGACTCGCAACAGCAAAGATTTTCGCAATATTAATGGTTTGGTTTTAATTGATCCTTTTAGTTGAGTAGTTGTTTATACGATTATCAGCGTCGCTTAACCTCAACAAATCTTCTTAACCGGAAACCAACATTTAAACCGGCTGCCTTTGCCTATTTGGCTGTTAATTTCCAGCTTGGCATCGTGTCTAACTAATACATGTTTCACAATCGCCAAGCCTAAGCCGGTGCCGTTGATTTTGTGATTACGTTTTACTTCGGCGCGGTAAAAGCGTTCGGTGATCTTGGGTATATCGGCGTTTGAAATACCTTCGCCAAAGTCTTCAACTTCTAAAAACACCCCATCATCATCCTGTTGCCAGCGGACTTTGACCGGTTTGTCGGCGGGTGAGTATTTCAGGGCGTTAGTCAGTAAATTGCTAAACGCACTCCGCAATTCTTCTTCATTACCTTGGATTTTGGCTTCGGATTCAAGAATCAGCTCAATCCGGCTGGTGTCTTTGGCTTGTAGACGGCTTTCTTGGCAGATTTGTTTGAGCAATTCTGGGGTATTAACGCATTGGCTGGTTTTGGTTTTTGATTCTAATCGCGCTAACAGCAATAAATCGTCGATTAACAGATTCATGCGTTCGGTTTGGGTTGCCATATTTTGGAATGAGCGCGAGTAAAGGCTGTTGCCGTTATCCATTTCTACCAAAGTTTCCAGATAGCCTTTCAAGACGGTCAACGGTGTTCTGAGTTCATGCGAAACATTAGCGACAAAATCGGTACGCATCCGCTCGATGTTTTTCAGCTGGGTGACATCTTGAGCTAATAGTAAGCGCAAGCCTTCGCCATAAGGCACGATGCTGATTTGCAGAATGATGTTTTCGTTAACCGGCGAGGGGATAATGATTTTTTGTTGGTAATCGTTGGATTTTAGATATTGAACAAACTGTGGATTACGAATCAGGTTAGGCACGCGCTGGCCTTTATCGGATTTTTTTAAACCTAAAACATCACGACAAGCGCGATTGCTCCATTCAATTTCTGCATAACTACTCATGACTACCGCAGCATCAGGTAAGGCATCGGTTGAGGATCTAAACTGTTCCACCATTTTGCTGAGTTTCTTCTTACGTTTCTTTTCGGTTTTTTTGATTTTCCATAGGTGATAGTAAATATCGCCCCAAATGCCTTTTTGGTCACGTTTATCGCCAAATGCGCCTTTATTGAGCCACTTTTCTAGTTCATTGACGGCTAAGGTTTGGCGGATTAATAAAAAGCAGGTGACGGCTAGCAACAAAGTCGATAAATGGCCGACAAAGAAACTGACGACTAAAGCCGGAGTGACTAAGCCGATGGTGATATTGATTTCGCGTTGCCAGCGTTGCATGGTTTAACCTGTAATTGAAAAGCGGTAGCCAAAGCCGCGCACGGTTTGGATTAAATCTTCACGGCCATAGTCAGCCAAAATTTTGCGTAAGCGGCGGATATGAACATCGACGGTGCGTTCTTCGATATAAACGCTGCGTCCCCAAACTTGGTCCAGTAAATGGGTGCGGCTGTAGACTTTGTCGGGGTTGCTCATAAAAAATTGCATCAGCTTAAATTCAGTTGGGCTGATTTCTAATATTTTGCCTTCAATGCTGAGGCGGTGTTGTTCGGGGTCTAGGACAATGTTATCGACGCTGATTTGACCGCTTTCATTGAGTTTGCCGCTGCGGCGCATGACCGCTTTAATTCGTGCGACTAATTCTTTCGGTGAAAATGGTTTGGTCATGTAATCGTCAGCACCGATTTCTAAACCGCGAATTTTATCGGCTTCTTCGCCGCGTGCGGTCAGCAGAATTATCGGTAATTGTTTGTAATGCGGATCGTTCTTTAAGCGTCTAGCTAATTCCACGCCGCTTATGCCGGGTAGCATCCAGTCTAGTACTAGTAAATCCATCGTTTTGTCGGCCAAGGTTTGTAGCGCCAGTTCTGCACTGGCAACGGCGGTGACATTTAATTCGTTTTGACCCAATGCCATTATTAGCATTTCTCGGATGGCTTCTTCGTCTTCGACAACCAAAATATTCAAATTTGACATAAATTTGTGTTTTCTCAAGCTCAATAATCCTCCTAATCTAGCAATGGTTTATGACCGATTTATGACAGCTGTATTGATGCTGGCTGCATATAGTTGGCCTGCGGCAAGGCTTCCGTCGTTTGGCGGTAGCTTTTGGTGGCTGTAAACCGTAAAACCGGCGGCCTCTAATTTGTTAACCGTTTTTGCGGTTAAGCAGGCGTTTTGAAAACAACCGCCGCTTAGAGCAATGCATTTTACCTTAGCTCGTTGAGCTAGTTGCAGGATGATTGTTGCTAAGGTGTTGTGAAATTTTGCGGCGATGTCGTGAATCGGGCTTCGATTGAGGTCAAGCAATAGCGCTTCAATCAACGGTTGCCAGTCGATGATGCTTGGCGTGGTGTCGCTGAGTTTGAATGGATATTCCGAATTTAGGCTTGATAAATGGGCTTGTTGCTCAAGCTGCATCGCCGCTTGGCCTTCGTAATGATTGATTTGGCAAATATCCAGCAAGCTGGCGACCGCATCAAATAAACGACCAGCGCTGGTGGTTAATGGGCAGTTGAGGTTTTTAGCCAGCATTTGTTTTAGTAATGGCCGTTGTGTGGATTCAAAGCTTTGTAAACACGCCCATTCGTCGTTAAGTTGGTCACCGTAGAGTTGATATAACAAAGCCAAGGCGGCGCGGCGAGGTTCGCGTGCCGAGCTGTCACCACCGATTAAGGCAAACGGGCGTAAATGGGCTAGTCGTTGAAAACCTTGTTGGTTAATCAATAAAGTCTCGCTACCCCAAGTTAAGCCATCACTTCCTAAGCCTGCGCCATCCCAGGCAAAACCTAATACTGGCGGCTGTAATTGATGTTCAGCCATGCAAGCCAGAATGTGAGCGTGATGATGTTGAATCGCTTGGCTTTGGTGTTGTTGGTGGGCGTAACGGCTGCCGAAATAATCAGGATGTAGATCGTGGATTAGGCTGGGATTTTGGATGCCGTAGAGTTGTTGTAAATCGTTGATTGCGGTTAAGGCGTGTCGTTGGTTATCAGGATTATCTAAATCACCTAAATGTTGGCTATTGATAATTTGTTGATCGACGCTGAAAGCAAGGCTGTTTTTTAGATGTCCACCCAACGCTAGGCCGTTAACTAATGGCGATGAGGTTGCGATGGTTAATGGTGCATAACCACGACCAAGACGTAACACTGTGGCTTTACCGGCAATCACTCGTACCACAGCATCATCTACGGGCCGTTGAATTATTCGATCATGCAGTAAAAAGCCATCGGCAATTTCAGCTAATTGGTTGAGTGCTTGTTGATTGTCGATGCATAAAGCTTGGTGATGGCGATTGCCGCTAGTCACCACCAACGGGTTTGGTATGGCCTGAGCGATTAGATAATGCAACGGCGAAGCGGGGAGCATGATGCCGAGCAATTGATTATTGTCGGCAACCGCTTTGGCTACAGTAGTGGCGGCACGGCGCTGAAGTAAGACAATTGGTGCGGCAGCTGAAGATAAAGTGTTTTGTTCTAGTTCAGAAATAAACCCCAGTTGTTCAGCGGCGTTAAGGTTTGCAACCATTAAGGCCAAGGGTTTGTGAGGCCGTTGTTTTCGTTGCCGCAAGCGTTCTACAGCAGCTTGATTGCTGGCATCAACCAATAATTGAAAGCCCCCGATACCTTTAAGTGCCAGAATTTTGCCGGCTTTTAATAACGCGATGGCTGCTTTGATTGGGTCGTCATTGCTTACGCCATCAGCTGAAATGAATCTAAGGCTTGGCCCGCAAGTAGGACAGCTGAGAGTTTGGGCATGAAAACGTCGATTGTTTGGCGTTTGATAATCCTGTTCGCAAGTTGGACAAAGCTGAAACCTCGCCATGCTGGTGTTAGCTCGATCAAACGGTTGCTTTTCGATAATGCTGTAGCGTGGGCCGCAATGACAACAACTGGTAAACGGATAGCGGTAAAAGCGGCTGTTGGGATTATTCAAATCGCTAATACAAGCAGGACAGGGCGCAAGGTCGGGCATGATAAATGCCGAGGGTTTTCCGTCTGTTTGGCTGGGGATGATTTGAAAATCGGTGAACCGGCTGAGTGGTGTTTCGTTGATAGCTAAGCGGTGAATTTCAGCAAACGGCGGTAACTGGCTTTGTAGAGCGTTGAGGAAGGCTTGTTGTTGATGGTTTTGGCCTTGGATAACTATTTCAACGCCTTGTGTCTGGTTGGCGACATAGCCGAGTTGCTGAAATTGATGGGCGAGTTTGAAGATGAAAGGTCTAAAGCCGACGCCTTGGATTTGGCCTTCAACTTTAACCGTTAGTTGTTTGAGCATCATTTAGAAAACAGCGAATTCAAACTGTTTGCGAGGCAAACAGTTTGAATAGACAAGGGGGGTTAGAAATACCGCCCATTAATCAAAAAGTGTACAGCGATACTGCCAATGTAGCCGACCATAATCACCGGCATCCATTTTAAATGGGCGCTAAAGGTGTAAATACCTTTCATTTGTCCCATTAAGCCGACGCCAGCCGCAGAACCAATCGCTAACAAGCTGCCGCCGACGCCAGCGGTTAAAGTCACCAATAACCATTGGCCTTGAGAAATCTCAGGGTGCATGGTGAGTACCGCAAACATGATGGTGCCGTTGTCGATAAAGGCCGACAAAATGCCAACGATAATATTGGCGATGGTTGGATCCATGCCGACATAAAGTACATCGGATGCTAAGGTTAAATAGCCGATAAAGCTCAAGCCACCAACGCTAATCATTACCCCATAGAAAAACAACAAGGTATCCCATTCCAATGCGGCTACGCTTTTGAAAACATCGAAATTTTGGTTTCTATTTTCGGTAGGTGTATCGACGTCATACAGTTTGT
>CAIZCB010000190.1 GCA_903931355.1 uncultured Pseudomonadota bacterium | reverse complement strand
GTCGGGGTGGAGAGATTTGAACTCCCGACATCCTGCTCCCAAAGCAGGCGCGCTACCAGGCTACGCTACACCCCGAGGGGCGAGATTATCTCGCATATTATTCTAAAGGTCAATTCTAATATTGACGAATAGCCTGTTAAAATACTATTTTTTTAGGTATCCATAAAATATACATCATATGTCGGCTCAAATCATTAGCGGTAAAGCAATTGCTGAGGACATGCTTAACAGCATGAAATCACGCATCGATCAACGTTTAAGTAGTGGTAAGCGCGCACCATCTCTCGCTGTCATACTAGTGGGCGGCGACCCTGCATCGAGCATTTATGTGCGCAATAAACGATTGGCATGTGAAAAGGTTGGGATTCATTCGATTGCTTATGATTTAGCTTCAGACATCAAAGAGGCCGAGCTATTAGACCTCATCCAAAACCTAAACAATGATGACACGGTCGATGGGATTCTTGTGCAATCCCCTTTGCCACCTCAAATTGATGAAAAATTGATTATTGAACACATCAGTGCCAGCAAAGATGTAGACGGCTTCCATCCTTACAACATCGGTCGTTTAACTGTACGCCAACCAACGTTACGCTCTTGCACGCCCTTTGGTGTGATTAAGATGCTTAACAGCGTGAATATCAATCTCAAAGGTTTAGATGCTGTGGTTGTTGGTGTTTCCAATCATGTGGGCCGTCCAATGGCATTAGAGCTCCTACTAGCAGGCTGCACGGTCACTTGTTGCCATCGCCACACCAAAGACTTGAAAAGCAATATTGCTCGTGCTGATTTAGTGGTTGCTGCTGCAGGCAAAGCAGGCCTTATTAAAGGCGAATGGATTAAGCCTGGCGCGATTGTCGTGGACATTGGGATTAATCGTTTAGATAACGGCACAATCTGCGGTGACGTCGATTTTGAAGCGGCGAAAGAACGTGCTGGTTGGATCACCCCCGTTCCTGGCGGCGTTGGCCCAATGACTGTAGCCACTCTAATGGAAAATACATTATTAGCCATGGAGTTACGTGGCGTATAAATAACATTTAAGGTCTATTTAACATCTTTGCATACATAGAGCAATGCGTGTACACTTTGCACCGCCTTAATTTTATGTTAATGGCTATTAAGTTAACCGTCATTTAAATCTTCAAGGTACACATGGCTGAAATTACAAAACAATTTGTTCCTTATGTAGCAACTGCTAATGAGGAATACATGAATGACAAGCAACTTGCTCACTTCACCGCCATTCTCAATGAATGGAAGAATGAGTTAAGTCAAGATATCGACCGCACTGTGCACACAATGCAAGATGAGGTCACAATGTTTGCAGATCCGAATGATCGCGCTAGTCAAGAGTCAGACATGACTTTAGAGCTTCGCAACCGTGATCGTGAGCGCAAACTCATAAAAAAAATAGAAAGCACCTTGAGAAAAATTCAAGAGCATGAGTATGGCTATTGCAATGGCTGTGGTATCGAGATTGGTCTCAAACGTCTTGAAGCTCGCCCAACTGCAACACTATGTATCGACTGCAAAACGCTAGATGAAATGCGTGAAAAGCAGGTAGCTAAATAGTCACCTGCTTTCAGCGAAGACTAACCTTCAGGTTAGGTAGTTGCTAAAAACTTTAAGCAATAAAAAAGGCCCGATTACCCGGGCCTTTTTTTAACTACCGTACGACGAATTACTCGGCAGCAGGTGCTTCTGTCGTTGCAGGTGGATCAATCAAAGCCTTCATGCTCAAACGCACACGACCTTTCTCATCCGCTTCAACTACTTTAACTTTCACAATTTGACCT
>CAIZCB010000189.1 GCA_903931355.1 uncultured Pseudomonadota bacterium | reverse complement strand
TATCCTTTCGTCAATCTCATCCTTTGCGCCTTGGGCATTCCCATCGCCATGCGCCTGCGGCGCGGCCCCACGGTCGTGAGCTTCTGCGTGGCTTTGGCGCTGTCTTTTTGCAAGTCATAACCAAAGACTCTGACCTCACCGCTCGATTTAGTCACCAAAGAACTGATAATGCCAATTAAGGTAGATTTACCTGCACCATTGGGGCCAAGCAAGGCGAAAAAGTCACCGCTTTCCACATCAAGATCAAGCCCTTTCAAGGCTTCAAAGCCATTGTTATAGGTTTTTTTAAGATTTTGGATGGATAAAGCCTTCATTGGGTCATTATAATGGCAACAGAGATAAGGTTTACGGAACCCAGCGTTCCGCGTCAATCTAGGGGATTCTACCAAAATTCCATCTCACCCGTTGATTGAACAGGACAGGACATTGCCAAATCAAATACCGACTCATGTTGCCGCCATCGATTTAGGTTCCAACAGTTTTCATATGATTATCTGTAGCTTAAAAGATGGAAAACTACAGACTGTCGATAAAATGAAAGAAATGGTGCGTTTAGCCGCCGGTTTAGATAACGATAAAAACCTCGAGAACGCCACTCAACAAAGAGCCCTAGCCTGCTTAGAACGCTTTGGTCAACGCATCAGCCATCTACCGCAAAACAGTGTCAGCATAGTCGGCACCAACACCCTGCGTAGCGCTAAAAACGCCCAACAATTCATCAGTAAAGCCGAAAAAGCCCTTGGTCATCCTATCCACATCATTTCGGGGATTGAAGAAGCACGTTTAATTTACCAAGGCGTAGCACACAGCTTAGCCAGCAACGGCAATCATCGCTTTGTGATGGATATTGGCGGCAGCAGTACCGAATACATTATCGGTTTGCACGATACCGCCCACACCAAAGAAAGCTTGAATATGGGCTGCGTTACCGTTAGCCAGAATTTCTTCAAAAAAGGCGAAATTAGCCGAAAAGCATTTAGAAAAGCCTGTTTATTTGCCGAACAGCATTTGGAACCATTCCAAGATAAATTTAACAGCCGTCAATGGCAGGAAGCGATTGGTGCATCGGGCAGTTTAAAAGCCATTAACAGCGTGTTACAAGCATCCGGCTGGAGTAATAACGGCATAACCTTAGATGGCATGGAACAATTAGTTAGCCAGTTATTACTGCTAAAACAGGTTGATGAGATCAATTTCGCCGGTTTGAGTGCAGAACGCAAACCGGTATTTATTGGTGCAGTAGCGATTGTCTACGCCACCTTTAAAACCCTGAATATCCAGCAAATGACTGTTTCCGATGGCGCTTTGCGTGAGGGTTTAATTTACGACTTGCTAGACCGGATTTACGACCACGATATTCGTAGCCAAACCAGCCAAATTATCGCCGAACGCTATCACGCCGACCGCAAACACGCCGAACAACTTAAACAAACCCTGCGTTTTATCGCCCACCAACTTAAAGAACATCCCAGTTTCAAAGATCATGAAACCAGTTTGCAATTTTTAGAATGGGCAGCAGATTTACATGAAATTGGGTTTGAAATAGCCCATAGTCAATATCATAAACATAGCGCTTATATTATTGAAAATGGCGATTTGGCCGGATTTTCCAAACAAGATCAATTAGTTTTATCCAAATTAGTTCGCAGCCATCGTAAAAAACTTAATTTAAATCACTTTTCAGATTTGGTAG
>CAIZCB010000188.1 GCA_903931355.1 uncultured Pseudomonadota bacterium | reverse complement strand
TCGCCAACCATCGCCGATCATGCTTCGACAAGCTCAGCACGAACGGCTTATGTTGCAAGCAAGATTTTTGGGCTGGTTCCCTGTTTACTTTTGTTTAACTACTTATCCTATGAAAATTGCTGAGCAGTTTTTGGTCATTTTGCCGTTCGCTGAGCGTAGTCGAAGCCAATTGTTCGCTGACGAAGGGTGAGGAGTAATTGAAAACTTGCAGCGGGTTAGGGCAATCCTAACCCGCTACTTATCAATTTAAGCTTGTAAAGCTTTTAACAAGGCTTGCAGTCTGTCATTGGCATCACCAAATAACATTCGAGTGTTTTCATGAACAAACAACGGATTACCAACCCCAGCGTAACCAGAAGCCATACTGCGTTTCATGGCAATGGTAGTGCCGCTTTTCCAGCATTCCAATACCGGCATGCCGGCAATCGGGCTATTTGGATCGTCTAATGCCGATGGGTTAACAATGTCATTCGCGCCAATCACGATGGAAACATCAACATCAGGAAAATCTTCGTTGATTTCGTCCATTTCAAACACGATGTCATAAGGTACTTTCGCTTCCGCTAACAACACATTCATATGCCCCGGCATTCGACCTGCCACTGGATGAATCGCAAAGCGCACTTTTTTGCCTTGGCTAACCAATAACTTAGTGATTTCGTTGACTGTGTGTTGAGCTTGCGCCACGGCCATACCGTAGCCGGGAATGATGACAATATTTTTAGAGTCGCGTAACAACTGCGCGGTTTCTTCGGCATCAATTGGATTGACTTCGCCTTCGATTTCCGCCGCTTCACCGCCACCTGCGCTACCAAAACCACCGGCAATCACGCTTAAGAAATGACGGTTCATGGCTTTACACATGATGTAGCTCAAAATCGCACCGCTACTACCGACTAATGCACCAGTAACAATCAATAAATCGTTGCTGAGCATAAAGCCAGTCGCCGCTGCCGCCCAGCCGGAATAGCTGTTTAGCATGGAAACCACCACTGGCATATCAGCACCGCCAATCGCCATCACCATATGTACACCAAACACCAAGGCAATGCCGGTCATGATTAATAGTGGTGTTAAACCTTGGCCTGATTCGCTATCGCTTAAAAACCAGTTACCTAAGCCAACAGTGATAATCAGCAAACCCAGATTCAGCCAATGACGAGCCGGTAATAACACCGGTTTGCCGCTGACTTTGCCGCACAACTTGCCAAACGCAATCACCGAGCCAGAGAAAGTTACCGCACCAATGAAAATACCGATGTAGATTTCTAATTCGTGAATGGTTTTTTCTGCGCCTTCTAAACCAGCGCTGTGATCAAGAAAGTTGGCATAACCGACTAAAACCGCCGCCATACCCACCAAACTGTGCATTAAAGCCACCAATTCCGGCATTTGGGTCATTTCGACTTTAGCGGCAGCGCGAGCGCCAATAAAGCCACCAATTAATAAGGCTACTGCCAAAATCGCATAAGCGGTGACATTGCCGCTGAATACCGTGGCGATAATCGCAATCGCCATCCCCGACATACCAAAGTAATTACCGCGTCTGGCGGTATCTTGGCGACTTAAACCGCTCAGGCTCAAAATAAATAGAATCGATGCCGCTATGTAGGACATTGTGACTAAACCGTGTGACATGTAATTCCCCTTATTTTCTAAACATTTCAAGCATACGGCGAGTCACTAAAAAGCCGCCTGCAATGTTGATCGAAGCGATTAAAATCGCCAGTCCAGACAATATCTGCACAATTTCTGTCGGTGCGGAAATTTGCACCAAAGCGCCGATGACGATAATGCCGCTGATGGCATTGGTGACGCTCATTAATGGCGTATGCAATGACGCAGACACATTCCAAATCACTTGATAGCCGACAAAACAGGCTAAAACAAACACCGTAAAGTGCGATAAAAATGATTCAGGAGCTACTGCGCCCATGCCAAACAAAGCACCACCGGCTAATAAAATCGGTAGCCATTGTGAAAGTGCGGAAGGTTTAGTGTCAGCTTTAACCACTGGTTTCGCGGCTTCGGTTTTTGCGCTAGGTGCGGCTGAAAGTTTGGGTGGCGGAGCCGGCCAAGTAATTTCACCTTGTTTAATCACTGTCGCGCCACGAATCACTTCATCGTCCATATTGACGTTAAGCGAGCCGTCTTTATTCGGGCATAAATCGGTCAATAAATGCCGTAAATTGGTGGCGTATAACTGGCTGGATTGATTCGCCAAGCGGCTTGGTAGATTGGTGTAGCCGATGATGGTGACATCGTGTTCGACTACCACTTGATCTTTTTGAGTGAAACTACAGTTACCGCCTTGTTCTG
>CAIZCB010000187.1 GCA_903931355.1 uncultured Pseudomonadota bacterium | reverse complement strand
CTCGAAGACGAGATGAAACAATCCTACCTAGACTACGCCATGAGCGTTATCGTTGGTAGAGCACTTCCTGATGTCAGAGATGGCTTAAAGCCTGTGCATCGCCGGGTTTTATACGCCATGAGCGAGCTGGGCAACGATTGGAATAAGCCTTACAAAAAATCGGCGCGTATCGTCGGTGACGTAATCGGTAAATATCACCCTCACGGTGATACAGCGGTTTACGACACTATGGTTCGTATGGCGCAGCCGTTTTCTTTGCGTTACATGCTGATTGACGGTCAAGGTAACTTTGGTTCGGTCGATGGCGATTCACCAGCGGCGATGCGTTATACCGAAGTGCGGATGTCAAAAATCGCTCATGAATTGCTGGCTGATATTGACAAAGAAACCGTTAATTTTGTTGCCAACTATGACGAGTCGGAATCTGAACCGACCGTAATGCCAACCCGTATTCCTACCTTGTTGATTAACGGTTCTTCCGGTATCGCAGTCGGTATGGCGACCAATATCCCGCCACACAATCTAGTCGAAATCGTCACTGCTTGTTTGGCGTTGATCGAAAATCCTGATTTAAGCATTCAAGAATTAATGCAAATCGTTCCAGGCCCTGATTTTCCAACTGCTGGCATTATCAATGGCGCATCAGGGATTTACGAAGCTTATGCCACCGGTCGTGGTCGTATTTACTTGCGTGCTCGTTGCCATTTTGAAGAGATTGGCGAAACTGGCCGACAAGCGATTATTACCACCGAGCTACCTTATCAAGTTAATAAAGCCCGTTTACTGGAAAAAATTGCCGAGTTAGTCAAAGAAGGCAAATTAGAAGGTATTTCTGGTCTCCGTGATGAGTCTGATAAAGACGGGATGCGGATGGTGGTCGAACTGCGTCGTGGCGAAGTGCCTGAGGTGGTTCTAAACAATCTCTACAAACAAACCCAGCTACAAACTGTGTTTGGTATCAACATGGTAGCCTTGCTGGACGGTCGTCCGCATTGTATGCCATTGAAAGATATTCTTAACGCTTTCATCAATCACCGTCGCGAAATTGTTACACGTAGAACTATCTACAATTTGCGTAAAGCAAGAGAGCGCGCGCATATCCTCGAAGGTTTGGCGGTTGCTTTAGCCAACATCGATGAGATGATTGAATTGATCAAAATCTCGGCCAACCCACAAGAAGCTAAAGCAGGTTTATTGGCTAAAACTTGGGCGGCAGGTTTGGTGTCTGCTTTATTGGATAGAGCGGATGCCGATCGTTCCCGTCCTGAAGATTTAGGGATTGAATTTGGCTTAGCTGACGGTAAATACCGTTTATCAGAACAACAAGCTCAAGCTATTTTAGATTTGCGTCTACACCGTTTAACCGGTTTAGAGCAAGAAAAAATTGTTAATGAATACAAACAATTACTGGAGTTGATTGACGGTTATTTATACATTTTGGCGAGCGATGTTCGCTTGATGGAAGTGATTAAAGAAGAGTTAGCCGAAATCAACAGCCAATATGCTGATGCTCGTCGTACCGAAATTATTCAAGATTTTTCAAATCTGTCTGCCGAAGATTTGATTACCGAAGAAGACATGGTGGTCACCATGTCGCAT
>CAIZCB010000186.1 GCA_903931355.1 uncultured Pseudomonadota bacterium | reverse complement strand
TGATTTTTAATGTTTTTTACATTTAACATCACATCAGCGCTTTGACTGAGTATCAAAGCAACAATCACCCCAACGTCGAAAGCCACGACAAGCAAGCCCTTCCCCTACTTCATTTAAGAAATCGGAGTGAAATCAATTTGATAAGTCTATTCGGTGACTAAAATTAAAAATCGATGATTTTTAAAAAATAACGGTAAAAAACCGCTCACTTGTTTATCTAACGGCCATCACTGCCCAATACAATTGGCCAGCAAGGACAAATCAAAGTCTGAATTTTTGAAGCGTTATTTTAGGAGGTTAAAGCGTAGCGCTTAACTTTGAGAGAGGAATCGCTTCCCAGTGAAGTTTTGGAACGATGTTTAAGCTAACACAGTAAAGACGGATGCGAGTGTGCACTTATCCGCCCTAGCGAATTTATTGGCTTTGATTGCGTTTTAACTGTTCGTTGATAGCAGTTAATAATTCGATTTGTTTATCCAAGCGATCTTTAATGCCAAATACGGCAAATGGCAGTAACGTCCAAAGCACCAAGATTAACAAGCCAAATAAAAAACCGATAACCCCTAGCGATGACATGAATTCAAACATTAGAGACTCTCCTATGGGAAGTTAATTTAAAAACTAATTGTAAATCCGCATCACCCAGCGATAAAACCATGCCGGACGGAAAATAACAATCCAGATTAAGATTAATGGCGTGATGGGGATGGGGCTAATTTCAAGGACTGAAAATAAGATCAATACGATGATACTGAGAAAACACATGATTTTGATGATTTAGAGGAGGTGAATAGAAGCTTACTACAGAAGCTTCCATTCATACCTAAATCAGTTACTGCTATCTTTAAAAGCTAAGATTGTTGTGGTTGTCGAAACCGCGATCTTTTTGGTGCTCTTCCCACTCAAAACTTAGCTTCATTCTTTCAATTTGCTCTTTGGTCATTTTATTAACCAAAATTTGCCATTTAAAAAAGCGAATATCCACAAACCATTTTCCAAAACCGAGTCTGATCGGTTTTTTTGGAATACTGCTTTCGAATTTGGCTCGATACATATCAAAACCTAATTCGATGAATGAATACTTTGCCCATGTTTCATGGTTGTATCTAAAATTTTTATTTTTGTAATCGCACATACTGCATCTCGTTGTTTTTGTTTTAGATTGTGCTCAGCGGCAGCAACTATAACAACAATTTACATATTCACAAACATTAAAAATCAAATGGTTAACTAAACTCAGCTATAGCTGGATTTGTTTACATCAATGGTAATAATTGATCCAAAATTTTTGCATTGGTTGCGAGAATTTGTTTGGGGAAAATCCCTGAATTACCTTTAAAGTCGGTGACGGTGCCACCTGCTTCAAGGGCGATCAATGCACCAGCAGCAACATCATAAAGATTTAATTCCTGCTCCCAAAACGCATCGACTTGACCATCAGCAACTAAACATAAATCCAACGCTGCCGAACCAAAACGACGTTGGCCAGTGGTCGCTTGAGCAATTCGGCAGAAGCGTTCGAGATTATTGTGTTCTAAATAAGAGCGTAAACAAGCAAAGCCAGTGGAAATCATGCTGCTACCGAGTTCGGCTTCTGCTGAAACTCGAATCGGTTTGCCATTTTTCCACGCACCTTTGCCTAGCTCGGCACTGTAATAATCATCCAGTGCCGGGCCATAGACCGCGCCCATCACTATTTGACCATCAATTTCCAGCGCCACACTAATCCCCCAAAAATACTGCCCCCTTGAGAATGAATGCGTGCCGTCAATCGGATCGACAATCCAGCGACTAATTTGATTAGCCGTTTGACCGCTCTCCTCTCCCCAAAAACCGTATTCAGGACATTGCTCTCCTAGCGCCTGTTTTAAATACTGTTCCACAGCAACATCAGCATCGGTCACTAAATCGCGGGCGCTTTTTTTACTGACTGCCAGCGATTCCAAGTCATTGAAATAGCGCATAGCGACATCACCGGCTTGGCGAACCATCACTTCTAGTTGGTTAAGGGTAATTGGCATTCATTTCTCTCAAGTTAGGGGTTATCAAAGTTTGTGATAACCGGTTTCTTCGTGCAGAACTAAATCAAGTCCTTCCATTTCTTCATCTGCTGTAACACGCAGACCAATCAGTTTGTCGATTAATTTTAAAATCAAATAGCTGAACACTGCACTCCACAGTACGGTAACAACAACCGCTAAAATTTGTACGCCAACTTGGTGCGAAATACTGACGCCGTTTAAGCCTAAACCGCCAAATTGTTCAGCTGCAAAAACACCAGTTAAGGTTGAGCCGATCATGCCGCCAACGCCGTGAACCGGAAAAACGTCCAAAGAATCGTCGATTTTTAATACCCGTTTCACATATTGCGTTGCATAAAAACAAACCACACCAGCAATCACGCCAATCGCTAAACCACCCATTGGGCCAACATAACCGGATGCCGGAGTGATGGTGCCTAAGCCAGCCACCATACCAGTAACTATCCCTAATACGCTCGGTTTGCCAAAGCGTTTCCATTCGATAATCATCCAAGTTAAAGAACCCGCAGCTGCAGCAATGTGAGTCACGGCAATCGCCATACCCGCAGAACCATCGGCTTTTAAAGCGCTACCGCCATTAAAACCAAACCAACCAAACCACAACATGCCGGCACCTGTTACGACCATAGTCATATTGTGTGGTGGCATGGCTAAGGTAGGAAAGCCACGACGATTACCTAACACAATCGCCGAAACTAAAGCAGCAACCCCCGCATTAACGTGAATCACAATCCCGCCAGCAAAATCTTTAACGCCCAATTGCGCTAACCAGCCGTTACCCCAAATCCAATGGCAGATTGGCATATAAATCACAATCAACCACAAAGCGCTAAACCAAAGCATGGCAGAGAACTTCATACGCTCAGCAAAGGCACCAACAATCAGAGCAGGGGTAATAATGGCGAATGTCATCTGAAACATGAAAAACACAACTTCAGGAATAGTGCCATTTAGTACTTGAGTATCGATACCAGCGGCAAATAATTTGCTGGCTCCACCAATAACACTTTGCCATTCGCCACCATCGGCAAAAGCGAAGCTGTATACACCAGCCAACCACAACAACGATACTAAACAGGTGATGGCAAAGCATTGCATCATCACTGATAAGACGTTTTTACTTCTGACTAAACCGGCATAAAACAACGACAAGCCCGGCAAGGTCATAAACAAGACTAACGCTGTCGAGGTTAACACCCAGACTGTGTCGGCCTGATTAATTTCCTGTGCGGATGCAATACTGGGTACTAACAGTAAACCCATGATTTTTAGTAATTTTTTATTCATTATTATGGATACCAAAATAGATCAAACACTCACAAATAAACACCCTATCTAAAACAACAAAATCGCCGATACCTACGGGGAAAACCCATAGATATCGGCGATTTTGGTCAGATTCGCTAAAGCGTTTAGTGAGCCGACTTTCTAATAACTAAATAGCTTCTTCACCCGTTTCACCGGTTCTGATGCGAATAATTTGCTCCAGATTGGAAACGAAGATTTTGCCATCGCCAATTTTTCCCGTGTTGGCAGCTTTAACAATGGTTTCTACCGCTTGATCGACAACGCTGTCGGCCACGGCAATTTCCAATTTCACCTTCGGTAAAAAGTCGACAACATACTCAGCGCCCCGATATAACTCGGTATGGCCTTTTTGCCGCCCAAAGCCTTTAACTTCGGTTGCTGTTACGCCTGCAACACCAATTTCGGACAATGCTTCCCTCACATCATCCAGCTTAAATGGCTTGATAATCGCGGTAATGAGTTTCATGGCTTCCCCAGAATAAAATTTAAAAATACCTGTATTGACCGGCAATAATAAATAATTATCGAGCTAGGCACAATTTCCACCTTGATTAAAACGCCAAAAAGCGGGTCGTCTTGCGACGGCCCGCTTCTATTTGGTTTTACAAAAAGCAATTTAGAGGTGGTAAGCAGTCTCTCCATGTTCTGCAACATCCAAGCCTTCCCTTTCAGTGACTTCGCTTACTCGCAAGCCAACCAAAACATCCACTACTTTAAAGGCAATAAATGACACAACACCCGACCAAACTAAGGCTACACCTACACCCCAAGCTTGACTGGTTAATTGAGTCAAAGTGTCGTACTCCGCGACTGAGTTAGAGACGTAATCCCATACGCCAGTACCGCCTAATGCTGGATTAGCCACTACTGCAGTACCTAAAGCACCCAAAATACCGCCCACACCATGGACTCCAAAAGCATCTAATGAGTCATCGTAACCGAGAGCGTGTTTAACGCCAGTTACTGACCAGAAGCACACCGCACCTGCAACCAAGCCCAAGACGATAGAACCCATAGGGCCAGCCCATCCACAAGCCGGTGTGATGGCAACCAAACCAGCCACCGCACCAGAAGTTGCACCTAACATGCTAGGTTTGCCGCGAATCATCCATTCTGCACCAACCCAAGCTAGAGTTGCTGCCGCCGCTGCCAATAGTGTGTTAACAAATACAAGAGCTGCTAATCCATTAGCTTCTAAGTTGGAACCGACGTTAAAGCCGAACCAACCGATCCATAACAATGACGCACCCACCATGTTCATGGTTAAGCTATGCGGTGCGATAAATTCTTTTTTGTAGCCAATCCGTTTGCCAATTACCAAACAACCGATCAAACCTGCAATCCCTGCGTTGATATGAACCACTGTACCGCCTGCAAAATCCAACGCACCTTTTTGGAACAAGAAGCCCGCAGTCGCCGCTGCTTTCTCAGCTGCTGCTGCATCGGTATAAGCATCTGGACCCGCCCAATACCAAACCATGTGAGCCATTGGTAAATAAGCGAAAGTGAACCAAATTACTGTAAACAACAGTACCGCTGAAAATTTAACCCGCTCTGCAAATGCACCAATAATTAACGCAGGGGTGATTGCTGCAAAAGTTAACTGGAACGCAACATAGATATATTCAGGGATATAAACGGTTTTAGTGAAAGTAGCCGCTAACGAATCTGGGGTAATCCCGATTAAAAACGCTTTACTCAAACCACCGAAGAAGGCATTACCTTCAGTAAAGGCTACGCTGTATCCATACAAAGCCCACAAAATCGCCATCAATGAAAAAATCACAAACACTTGCATCAAAACAGACAACATGTTTTTGGCACGAACCATACCGCCGTAAAACAAAGCCAAACCGGGGATAACCATTAAAGCCACTAATAAAGTCGCCACAATCACCCAAGCTGTATCGCCTTTATTAACCGTAGGCGCGGCAACTTCTTGTGCAAAAGCAAGGCTAGAAAAAGCCGCTGTCGAGAATAAAGCTAAAACACTTAACAATCGTTTCATGTGATCTCTCCTTAAATTAAAGTGCGTCTTCGCCGGATTCGCCGGTTCTAATGCGGATAACTTGCTCCAGATCGGTCACAAAAATTTTGCCATCACCGATTTTGCCGGTGTTAGCTACTTTGACAATCGCTGCTACCGCTTGATCTAGCAAACTATCAGCCACCGCAATCTCTACTTTTGCTTTAGGTAAAAAATCGACCACATATTCAGCACCACGATAAAGCTCGGTGTGTCCTTTTTGGCGACCGAAGCCTTTTACTTCCGTTACAGTCACACCCGAAACACCGATTTCCGATAACGCTTCCCTAACATCGTCAAGCTTAAAAGGCTTAACTACTGCTGTTATTAATTTCATTCCACACCTCATCAGTTGAGTTAATAAATCACCTGACAAGCTTAAAGCAGAATGCGTGCCAACTTTTTAAGTCATTGATTTAATTTATATAATTGTTTTTAACAATTTCATTCAGAGAATAAATGCACTGTTGTTGTGCAATAAATTTTGCCCCGCACCAAGCCGATACAAGCACTCTGCACTAAAATTGGATTCGTACCACAATCACAACAAAATCTAATCAGTGAAGTAACTTATTGACCTCAATCAATCCAAAACCAAACCCTAAAAACCATTTCAAATGAATAAT
>CAIZCB010000185.1 GCA_903931355.1 uncultured Pseudomonadota bacterium | reverse complement strand
GCCAGCCCTTGCGCTTGCGCGGCCAACATCAAGCCATACAGCATCATGCCGAGGTCCATGTAGCAGCCACTGCCCATGTCGTGCGGCATGGTCACGATCAGCGCCACGGGCGCACCAAAAAAATGGAAATTCCGCTCAAACTGTGCGTCGCGCCCTGCACGGTCATCGCGCGTCACACCTATCGATCCATACAAAGCTTGAGCAGCAGCCACCTGGCGGCGGCGCAGCGTGTGCGGCATGGGCTGGGGGAAGTAGCTGTAGTCTTCAGTCTCTTGCTGGCCATTGCGCCACGCTTGCACCAAGTCTGCCGTTAAAGCCTCACGCACCTCGCCACGCACCCACACCAACGAACCGGGTTGCAAATTAGCGCCGCTCGGCGCTAAGCGTGCGGTGGTCAACACGCCGTGTAGCTGATTCTCTGAAACAGGTGTTGGCAAATAGGCGCGTATGGAACGACGTTCTTGCAAGAACAGGGGGGTTGATTCGATCGAGATCACCTATAAATTATCTCTGGGCAAATGCAGGCATTACGTACTTTACCGTTCATAGTCGCGAGGGAATTTAAAGTTTTGAAAATATTAAAATGCACGACAGCGAAAACTAGTACATTATAAAATTAAAATTTTAGATCTTCACCATTTGATTAATTTTACGATCAGCCAATGAGTACTACTGTTAAGCATCAACTAGATCAAGCCTTTTTATTATTAAATAATGGGCAAATAGATAAATCAAAAGAAATATTAGAGCTTATTCTAAAAAATAGCCATAGGAATATAGATGCACTTCAACTTTTGGGCATAGCTTACGCAAGTGACGGCAATTTCAGTCAAGCTATAGATACTTTTTCACGGGCTATAAAGCTCAACCCTACAAACCACCAACTACTTTTCAATAGAGCCAACGCTTATTGCGAAAATAAACAATATACGCTTGCTTTAGCGGACGTCGAAAAATCACTTTTGATTAATAACTTTGATTACGACGCCCTAACGCTGCACGGTTTCTGCAGCACGATATGCGGAAGGTATGACAAAGCGATCACCAGTTACAACACAATATTAAAATTGTATCCAAACGACCTCAAAGCTTTAATTAGCAAAGGACATTTATTAATCGATACCCTCAAACATTCTGAAGCCTTTAGTATTTTCCATAGTATTTTAGTTAATCATCCTCATTCATTTGAAACGTACTTTGAGTATGGAAATGCATTACTAAAGCTATACAATTTCGAAGAAGCTTGTCTTTTTTATGAAAAAGCGATCTCTATCGATCCCAATCACGCCGATGCTTATAGTAATCGATGCAATGCGTTGCGTAAAATTCACAGAATTCATGAAGCACTGGATAGCATCAATAAATCGATTGCAATAAACCCTAACTCCGCCAACTATCATAACAACAAAGGCAACGTACTCTTAGATTGTGGCGAACTTAATCTGGCTTCAGAAAGTTTTGAGAAAGCCATCGAGATTAACCCCAGTTATTTAGATGCTTATAGTAATCTTTTGTTTACCATTAATTATTCTCAAAACAAAGATGCTAAGCAAACCCTTGAAATTGCAAAGAAATATGGCGAACTCGTCGCTTCAGCAGCCACTAAAAAGTTTACAACTTGGACATGTGATCCAAATCCAAGCAAACTCCGCCTTGGGTTTATTTCTGGTGATTTAAGAAACCACCCCGTCGGATTTTTTATAGAAGGCCTGATAGAGAAGTTAGACTCGAGCAGATTTGATCTCTTTGCATTTGTCACATCACCTTTGCATGATGATCTGTCCGACAGAGTGATGCCTTTTTTTAACAAGTGGATTTCGCTTCAAGGCTTGAGTGACGTTGCCTCTGCAAATCTCATACATGAGCAAGG
>CAIZCB010000184.1 GCA_903931355.1 uncultured Pseudomonadota bacterium | reverse complement strand
GAGTATTAACATATTTATCTGTTATAAAGTTTATCCTAGGGTGATGCGGATTTGGCTTAAGTCCACGACGGGCTTCATCCAACTCTTTTCGATAATATTCATCCACCTCTTTATCCATAACTTTCAATCCTAAAGGGGTGCAAAAATAATAAGCATCCATATCACCAGCCAAGGCTGGCTTAATTGTCAGCAACAAGCCTAAAGTTACAAAAATCACAATGTAATATGTAAAGAAAAATAACCAATATTTTTTATATATAGAACTCTTTACCGCGATACGCTGCTGACAATCAACGCGAGATGGATCGCTCGCGTTTCTCGATACATAAAATTTCATATACTACATCCTCCCGAATTTTAAAAATGTTTGCGAGTCCTGTAGGTTGGGCTCGCTCGATAGAGTGAACCCAACATTCGAAGGCCAAAGGTGCTGGGTATAGCTAAACTACCCAGAACCACAGATCTTTGGCCTTAGACTGAGGGATTGGGCACAAATAAAAGTTTTGTTGGGTTGCGAACAGCATGCAACCCAATCTTCTCGACTGGTGCCCCAAGACCCCAACGACGAACCTGCCGCCGAATTACTCAAACGCATCCAAGCCCAACCAGCACCGAGCCGCAAACGGAGCAAACCAGCATGATCGGGGGTAGGGTGCATTCTATGCACCATCAGCTTTTGGCATCGATGGTGCATAAAATGCACCCTACTTAATTTACCCAGAAAACGCTTAAATTAATGATGGTGATGCTGAGCACGGGAACGATAAATGGAGTGAATGCCAGTGGAGTAAAATCTTGTTCGGTTGATTCGTTATAATGCCCAGCTATTTTGATTGAATTGGAATTAGGTTTGTGGAAGCGCGTCAGCAGAAAGTTACAGTTTTAGCATCGTCCAGTTGCATATGGGGTTTATCGATCTAAGCGGGGCTTTGGATCGACACTTTAGCAGCATTGTCTTGAATGAGATTTACACATAGCTAATTTAAAGATAATGATTTTTTAACTGAATGTAATGCTGGTAAGAATATTCCAAAAAGGCTTTTTCATTGTCACTCAAAGCCCTAGCTTGTTTAGCTGGCGCTCCCACATATAAAAACCCCGATTCCAACTTTTTCCCCGGCGGCACCAAAGCCCCAGCGCCCAACATCACATAATCTTCAATCACCGCATCATCCATCACAATCGCGCCAATCCCGATTAAACAGTAATCGCCGACCGTACAAGCATGAACCACCGCACGATGACCAATCGTCACGCCTTTGCCTATCGTTAAAGGATGACCTTTTGGTGAAAAATCGCCAGCATGAGACACATGCAACACCGCGCCGTCTTGCACATTAGTCCCTGTGCCAATGCTGATTTTCTCCACATCACCACGTACCACGGTCGTAGGCCAAATTGAAACATCATCGCCTATTGTCACGTCACCAATCACCACCGCGCTATCGTCGATGAAAACTTGATTGCCAATTTGTGGGGATTTATCTTTAAACGAACGTATTGCCACGCGCACTCCAAAACTAAGTGGTAAAAAATGAGTCGGATGTCAGTTGTTGAAGTTGATCAGGGTGAGGTTTTTTACCTTCAAATACAACGACACAATGAGGATTGACTGAGTAACTATTGCTAACTAATGCGGTTTGTTGATTAAACTGAATAATATCGAATGGTGCTGATTTTGCGGTATCAACACTTAAATGCCATTGTTGTCCGGCAATATCTGGTAATTGGATTGCAATATTTTCATTCGACATATTCATGACAATATGTAAATCGGCTTCGTTTTCTTCAATCGCTGCCAAGGTGTAGGCTAAAAAGCGATTATCGGGCGTGTCCCAGTTGGGTGCTTGATCGGGCTGGTTTCCATGCCAAGTAATATCAGCGATTTGTCTGCCTTTAACCGCTTCGCCAGTTAAAAAGTGTCGGCGCATCAGCGATGGGTGACGTTTGCGAAGTTGGATCATCAGCTGCACAAAACGCAATATATCGGCATTGTCTTGACTGGCTTGCCAGTCTAGCCAGCTCAGTGGGTTATCTTGGCAATAGCTGTTG
>CAIZCB010000183.1 GCA_903931355.1 uncultured Pseudomonadota bacterium | reverse complement strand
GCAAAAGTCCTGATTGTTGGCTGCGGTGATTTGGGGGTTGAGCTTGCGCGCCAACTTCAATCGCAAGGATTAACGCCGGTTGGTTTACGACGTTCCTTAAATTCAGACACATCATTTGAGAATATCCAAGCTGACGTCACTGACCCAAGTTCACTTTCTAGCCTTTCAAATTTAAATCCTGATTATTTAGTTTATTGTGTTGCGGCTAGTGCACAGACGGATGAAAACTACCGTTTGCATTATGTGGAAGGTTTGCTTAACACGCTAAACGCACTTGAAGGGGCAAGCAATCTCAAGCATGTATTTTTTGTTTCTAGCACCAGAATGTATGGTCAAACGACAGATGAGTTGCTCAATGAAAACATCGTTCCGCAACCCATGGATTTTGGCGGTCAGCGTTTATTAGAGGCCGAAAACTTACTTAAGCACGCTGGTCAATCTTGGACCTACACCGCATTAAGACTTACTGGCATTTATGGTCCTGGTAGAAATCGTATGCTTAATATGGCGACTAATTTATCGCATTGGCCAACACAAAACACCTGGACTAATCGCATTTACCGTGACGATGCCGCGGCGTTTATCCTGCACTTGATTCAAATGTTAATAGATGGTCAAAATGTTCAAGATTGTTATGTGGTAACTGATAGCTGTCCTGTTTCCCAATATGAAGTGTTGTATTGGATAGCGGCGCAAATGGCAATTGAAGTTGACAATGAAATACCAGAAATTATGGGCGGCAAGCGCATGTCAAATCAGCGTATGTTATCGACAGGTTTTTCTTTGAAATTCCCTAATTTCAAGATTGGCTATTCAGCCATGTTGGGATTGATTTGACATCATTGGTTTACAGCTCACATTAGGATGCTTACTTTAACTATCTAGCGCTCTAGTTCTAAACCAGCCCGTGATGCTAATGCGTTCTCGTTTCGCTGGCAAAACTTCATGTAAGAAGTCGCTCGATAAAAACACTACCAAGGTGCCAGCTTGGGGCTTTATATCTAAAAACTTAGCCCCATCACTTTTATCGAGATATATTCTAAGCTCACCGCCATCATAAGATTGCCATTGATTGTTCAGATACAAAACGCTGCTGATTTTACGTTCTTGTTTACCAATAAATTGATCTAAATGTTTTTGGTAGCTTGATCCTGGTGGGTAAATCGCAAAATGGCTTTCAAACTCATATAGTCCTAAAAAGAGGGCTTGGTTGAAAGCTTGTTGAAGTTTGTTCATCGCATTTAGATAATAAGTCTCGGCTGAGTGAGCTTGACTGTCCTCTATCCAATGAATAAAGTCGCCACGGATGGAGGCAGTTTCTATTTTTGCTAAGCCTGTTTTGGCCTTTTGCATCTGCCCCATACTTTGTAAGTTTTGTGCATGCGTGGCTAAGGCATTAATTTCTTGCGTGTTGAAAAAATGTTCAATGACCGCATAGCCTTGTTGTTCGATGCTGTCGATAATATTGGCAATGGAATTTTGCAGGGAGTGTGATGACATGTTGGTTATTATAGCTTGATGTGATTGAGGCTTCATTTGCTAAATGTAGGTCAATGCGCTAGAATTCGCTCCTCTTTTCAAAAGAGAAATAGGCGGTTAGCTCAGTTGGTTAGAGCGCTTGGTCGACATCCAAGAGGTCACCAGTTCGAATCTGGTACTGCCTACCAATCATATATTCTTTAAG
>CAIZCB010000182.1 GCA_903931355.1 uncultured Pseudomonadota bacterium | reverse complement strand
GTGCGTAATTACATTGATTGGATGGTTAATGTACCTTGGAAAAAGAAAACCAAAGTACGTCACGATTTAAAAGTTGCTGAGCAAGTTTTAGAAGCCGAACACTATGGCTTAGATAAGGTTAAAGAACGAATTCTCGAATACTTGGCGGTTCAGCAAAGGGTTAAGCAGTTGAAAGGGCCAATTTTGTGTTTAGTTGGACCTCCTGGTGTTGGCAAAACCTCTTTGGGGCAATCGATTGCCCGCGCCACTAATCGCAAATATGTGCGAATGGCTTTAGGTGGTGTAAGAGATGAAGCGGAAATTAGAGGCCATAGACGTACTTATATTGGTTCTATGCCGGGTAAGATTTTGCAAAATTTGTCGAAAATAAAAACCCGTAACCCGATGTTTTTGTTAGATGAAATTGACAAAATGGCAGCTGATTTTCGCGGTGATCCTGCTTCTGCCTTGTTAGAGGTTTTGGATCCAGAGCAAAATCATGCTTTTGCTGATCATTATTTAGAAGTCGATTTTGATTTGTCAGATGTCATGTTTGTTGCGACAGCAAATAGTATGAATATTCCACCTGCGCTGATGGACAGGATGGAAGTGATACGTTTGTCTGGCTATACAGAGGATGAGAAATCCAACATTGCCACGCGCTTCTTGATTCCTAAACAAATTAAAAACAATGGCTTAGCTACTTCAGAGTTACATATTTCTGAAGCAGCGGTAATTGATATTATTCGTTACTACACACGTGAAGCTGGTGTTAGAAGTTTAGAACGCGAAATTTCTAAAATCTGCCGTAAAGTGGTTAAAGATTTATTGCTAAAATCCAAGAAAACCAAAGTTACCGTTACCGATAAGAACTTAGATAAATATTTAGGTGTTCGTCGTTTCAATTACGGGATTGCGGAAGATAAAGACCAAGTCGGACAAGTAACCGGTTTAGCTTGGACAGAAGTGGGTGGGGAATTACTGACGATTGAAACCGCTGTTATGCCAGGTAAAGGTAAGCAGTTGTCTACAGGTAAGCTTGGTGATGTGATGAAAGAATCGATTGAAGCTGCTGTAACTGTGGTCAGAAGTCGTGCTCAGGTTTTAGGGATTGATAATGAAGTTTTCCAAAAGAACGACATTCATATTCATGTTCCGGAAGGTGCTACACCAAAAGATGGACCAAGTGCTGGTATCGGAATGTGTACCGCGATTGTCTCCGCTTTGACACAAATTCCTGTGCGTTCAGATGTTGCCATGACAGGTGAAATTACCTTGCGCGGTGAAGTGTTGCCGATTGGTGGATTAAAAGAAAAATTATTAGCGGCTCATCGTGGAGGTATTACGACTGTTATCATTCCTAGTGAAAACGAAAAAGATTTAGTCGAAATTCCAGCTAATATTAAGCAAAACTTGACTATTAAAACAGTACGTTGGATTGATGAAGTGTTAGAAATTGCTTTGCAGTCAATGCCTACACCGTTGGTTGTGGTCGAGGCTGGTGAAAAAGCAGTTGGGAAAAATGAAATTGCTACTCGCCAAGTTGTTGCACACTAAATAGAAAATTAGCTGTAACTATCGTCGTATAAGGCGATAGTTACGCTTGACACGGCCTGTAGGCGATTGTTATAAATGCTTACCCCGAAAAATGGGGATTGTGAATCGGATGCAGGAGAGCCGATTTACAGCGCAAGATTTACCGCTTGTTTGCTAACAATAATTAACACAACAATCCTAAGGGGAAATAAATGAATAAATCTGAGCTTATCGATGCAATCGCTAATGCATCACAGTTGACTAAAGCTGATGCTGGACGTGCTTTGGATGGTTTTATTAAAGCAGTTGAAGGCGCCTTAAAAGCTGGTGATTCTGTTGCTTTGGTTGGCTTTGGAACCTTTGAAGTTAAAGAAAGAGCAGAGCGTAAAGGTCGCAATCCACAGACTGGTGAAGAGATCACCATTAAAGCTGCAAAAATTCCTTCATTTAAAGCTGGTAAATCTTTAAAAGATGTAGTAAACTAGCATTTCTTAAGTCGGGTGCTTAGCTCAGCTGGGAGAGCATCGCCCTTACAAGGCGAGGGTCGGGGG
>CAIZCB010000181.1 GCA_903931355.1 uncultured Pseudomonadota bacterium | reverse complement strand
ATCGACTCCGCGCCATTTCGTTATCCAAAGTTAAATTTAACGAGGCAATCAAACTCATCAACAGCAAAAACATTACCCCAGCGATAATCAACACGCTTTGGGTCAACAACAATCGGCCTTTACGACGAAACAAATTACCCAAGGCAGCGGCGTAAACAGTTGGCAAAAAATGTGCGCCGAAGGCTTCAATCAAGCTATCAAAACGACTTCGACCAAAATCCGCCCCCAAACCATAACTGGCAATCGCTTCACGAACGGTGATGTTTGCACCACGCCAAATCGGTGGTAAAGCGGCTAACAACGGCACCAACAAACCACCCAGCAGCATGTATTGAATCGCTAATGGTGAATAATCAAAGCCACCGCAAGCGATGTTAAACAAGCCCAAAATTTTGCAGGAGCTGAAATAGGCCGCCGCTAAACTCGGTGCTAATGCCAAGCCAATCGCTAACAACGCCATCAACAAAATTTCCAACAAATACAATTTGGCAATAGTGAAGGTCGATGCGCCCAAGGCTTTCATCACCCCAATTTGGTCGCTTTGCTGGGCGATATGGGCGGAAACGGTGTTTAAAATCAACACACAAGCCAAAGCCAACGACACCAAAGCCATCCACTGCAACACAGCATTCACACCAGCTAAAAACGGCCTGCCCCAATGTTTTTGCGGGTCTTGTAATAAAGTCACGTTGACATCAATCGCCCGTTTAGCCAGCAGATTGCGAATTTGTTCGGCCACGGTTCTAGCTTGATCACTGTCGTATGGCGGTTTGATTTGGACTAGCAGTTGTTTGAATTGTTGGGTGGATAAGCCAAATTGCTCGGCTTGAGCGTTATCAATGAAAAAATGCGCTTGGCCACCGAATTTGGGTGGTTTAACAAAAGGATGGCGAACTACGCCGCTAATCTGCAAGTTTTGGCTGCCGGTATCGGTCGCTAACTCAATCGAATCACTCTGTTTTAAACCGGTAAAGGCAGCCGATAAATTTTCAATCGCCACTTCGCCTTTCGCTGGCCAAATGCCGGATTGCAAGCTGGTTTTATCAAAGCGTTGCTGATTGGGTTGGGGGCGGATCATTAAGGTCGCAATTTGCCAATCGGCATTGTGATTGACTTTAAATGACACCGTTAATTGCGTCATGGTATCAACCGCTTCGACCCCTTCAAGGGCTTGGATTTGCGTCAAGACACTGGCATCAGCGGCTTGGCGCAAAATTAAGCTGATATGCGAAGGCTGCGATTGTTGATGAGCGGCGTCCATTTTCGATAATTGCAAGGCAATCATGCCGTACAAAGTGCCGACGCAAAACACACCGGCGGCGATGCTGATAATTGCCATCACAGTTCGCGATTTCGACAGCCACAAATCAGCCCAGACTTTATGCCATAAAGTATTCACAGCCCAGCCACCATTTGCGTGTCAGCATGAATTCGTCCGCTGCGAATTTCCAATTTGCGGCTGGCGGCATCGGCCAGGTTTTCGTTATGGGTGACCATCACCAAAGTTTTGCCTTGGTCACGTAAATGGGCGAATAAATCAAACACGGCATCAGCAGTGGCGGTATCGAGATTGCCAGTCGGTTCGTCGGCGACAATCAACGGCGGGTCGTTGGCTAAAGCCCGAGCAATCGCCACCCGTTGTTGCTGCCCGCCAGAAACCTGACTGGGCAAGCGATCAGCGGCATCGGCCAAGCCCACTAATTCCAATAAATACAGCGCTCGTTCATGGCGTTCGCGCTTGGATAATTTGCCGACAAAATCCATCGGCAAGACAATATTTTGTAGCAAACTCAAAGCCGGTAGTAATTGAAAAAACTGAAACACGATGCCCAAATTCACCCCACGCCATGCGCTGAGTTGTTCGCTATTAAGCTGGTGCAAAGCCGCGCCATTGACTAACACTTCGCCACGACTGGGATAATCGATACCGGTCAGTAAATTTAATAAAGTCGATTTGCCATTACCCGATGGCCCGACAATCGCAACAAATTCACCGGCAAAAATTTCTAAGTTAATGTCGTGTAATACAGTTTGCGAGCCTGCCGCTTGCGGGTAGTCTTTATAGACGTGTTTTAGTTCGATGATTTTGTTCATAATTGAAATCAAAAAATGGGCTTAAATTAGCCATTAGACGCATAACTGGTAAAATCCACCCCCAGCTGGCGGACGCATTATCCGCTCTCCCCCCACTTTAAACTAAATTTATACCGAACATGACCACCAAACCTAGCTCAGATTTAGCGACTTTTGAAAATCCAAGACCAGGTCGCGATTTCACAATTCGCATTGATATTCCTGAATTTACTTGCTTGTGCCCACTGACCGGCCAACCGGATTTTGCCAAATTGACCTTGGAATATGTGCCAAACAAATTATGCGTTGAGTTGAAATCGCTGAAATTGTACATGTGGGTTTTCCGTGAACGCGGCGCATTCCACGAAGCAATCACTCACGAAATTTTGGATCATATTGTCGCGACCACTTCACCTAACTTTATGCGCTTAACCGCTGATTTCAACGTCCGTGGCGGCATTTACACCAAAGTGATTGCCGAACATCGCAACCCAGATTGGAAAGTACCCGAATTGGTTAACTTACCGTAATCAAGCCGCATCAACACTCTAGGCCAGAGGCAGCGTTTAAACCGCTGCCTCTGGCTTGTTTTTTTACGTCCCACCGTTAAATCCCCATGAGCTTAAAGAAAATTCTTACCGTTTGGCCTCAATACATTTTGCCGCATCACGCTTTATCTACGCTGATGTCTAAACTGACCCATTGCGAAAACACTGCTTGGAAAAACAGTTTTATCAAACTGATTATTCGCTTATATGGCGTCAATATGGCCGAAGCGAAATTTGAAAATCTCGACCATTACCCCAGCTTTAATCACTTTTTCACTCGTGAATTAAAAGACCATGCACGTCCGATTGCCGATGCTGCCAATGCGATTGCCTGCCCTGCTGATGGCGCAGTCAGCCAAGCTGGGCCGATTGAGCAAGGTCAGATTTTTCAAGCCAAAGGCTATAGCTATAGCGCTTTAGAATTATTAGGCGGCGATGTTGAACGCGCTAAAGCCTTTGAAGAGGGTTCGTTTGCGACGATTTATTTATCACCTAAAGACTATCACCGCTTGCATATGCCTTTAACCAGCACTTTAAAAGAAATGGTGCATATTCCAGGCCGTTTGTTCAGCGTTAACAATACGACTGTCAGCGCGGTGCCTAACTTGTTTGCCCGTAATGAACGGGTGGCGTGTATTTTTGACACTGAAGCAGGGCCAATGGCTTTGATTTTGGTCGGGGCGATTTTTGTGTCGAGTGTGGAAACCGTTTGGCATGGCGTGGTGACTCCACCGAGCATTAGCGAACCAAGAACTTGGCATTATCAAGATGATGCGCCAGTATTAGAAAAAGGCGCAGAAATGGGCCGTTTTAATATGGGTTCGACCATCATTGTCTTATTTGGCAAAGATCAAACCGAGTGGGCGCAACATTTAGTCGCAGGCCAAGCGGTTAAACTCGGCGAGCAAATCGGCCAAACGCTGTAAACGCTTAAAACCACAGCGAAATGCGAGAATCGACTCTTGTGTGGCATAATGCGCGACTGTTCGGCTGGCTAGCTGAAACCTAATTTCAATACGACAATAACTATTAGAGGATTTCCATGAGCTTTTTTATCTCTGACGCCTTGGCACAAGCAGCGCCTGCTTCATCACAACCTGGTTTTGAAGGCATGTTGTTCCCATTAGGGATTTTGGTGTTTTTCTATTTTCTGTTCATTCGTCCACAATCAAAACGTAACAAAGAACAAAAACAAATGCTGGCAACTTTAGGCAAAAATGCTGAAGTGGTTACTACCGGTGGCATTTTGGGCAAAGTGGTTGAATTAGATGATAATTTTGTCAAATTAGAAGTATCTGACAACAGCTTTATCCAAGTACAACGTCATGCGATTGCCAACATGATGCCTAAAGGTACTTACAAAACCTTGAACAAAAAGAACTAATTTTTGATTCTGTAGATTCATCTCTTCCTTGATTTTTTAGCAACAGCACGGCTGTCACTGCTTTTAACGGAATAACCATGCAAAACCATTTCCCACTTTGGAAAAACATACTGGTCCTGACCGTTCTGGTTATCGGCGCTCTTTACGCATTACCGAATCTTTATGGTAATGACCCAGCGGTGCAATTGGCTTCAAGCAACAATACCCCGTTGCAACAAAGCCAAGCCGATGCAGTGACAGCGGCGATTAAAGAAGCCGGCTACACCCTAAAATCGTTTGAGTTTAACGAAGGCAAAATTCTGGCGCGTTTTAACAATACCGACGAGCAATTAAAAGCTGCCGATTTGTTAAGAGAAAAAATGTACGGCCAAGCCACGGTTGCCCTCAACTTGGCACCTGCAACGCCAGAATGGTTGCATAAACTGGGCGCGAAACCGATGTATTTAGGTTTGGATTTGCGTGGTGGTGTGCATTTCACTTTAGAAGTGGATATGGAGACCGCGATCAAACAAGCTGAAGAGCGTTATATCAACGACATTCGTGGCGCTTTTAGAGATGGCAAAGTCCGTTATCAATCAGTTGCTAAAGAATCTGGCGGGATTAAAATCGTTTTACCTAACGAAGAATCTCGAGTTGCCGCTGCTGCGGTATTAAACAAAGATTTTCGTAATCTGGATTTAGACGAAACCGCGACTAATGAATTTACTTTGACCATGCCTGAGCGTGAAATCAAAGAAATCAAAAAATCTTCATTAGGTCAAAACATCACCACCTTGCGTAACCGTGTTAACGAATTAGGTGTTGCTGAACCGATTATTCAACAACAAGGCGACAGCCGCATCATCGTCCAGTTACCAGGCGTTCAAGACACTACCCGCGCTAAAGAATTATTAGGTACTACCGCAACTTTGGAATACCGCTTAGTTGATGTTGAACACGATGTGCAATCAGCCATCGCTGGTCACGTACCGGTCGGCAGCCGTTTGTATTACGACAAAAACGGTGCACCTGTCTTGTTAAAACGTGCGGTAATTGTCACTGGCGACCAAATCACTGACGCCTCTTCTGGTCTTGACCAAGACGGCGCAGCAGCAGTATTCATCACTTTAGATGGTGCTGGTGCCAAGAAAATGGGCAAAATGACCCAAGAAAACATCAACAAGCCAATGGCGGTGGTGTTTATCGAATACAAATCAGAAACTCGCGTTATCGATGGCCAAAAAGTTCAACACAAAGAAAAAGTTGAAAAAGTCATCAGCGTTGCCACCATCCGTGACAGCTTTAGCAAACGTTTCCAAACCACTGGTTTAGACAGCCCACAAGAAGCTCGCACCTTGGCGTTATTGCTAAGAGCCGGTGCCTTGGCCGCTCCAGTTGAAATCGTTGAAGAACGCACCGTTGGCCCAAGCTTAGGTCAAGAAAACATTGACCAAGGCATGATGTCGATTACTGCCGGCTTCTTGTTGGTGGTATTTTTCATGATTGTTTACTACAAAGGCTTTGGATTAATCGCTAACTTTGCTTTGATTTACAACGTGTTATTACTGATTGCGATTATGTCAGTATTGCAAGCAACCCTAACCTTACCGGGTATGGCAGGTATCGTTTTAACCGTCGGTATGGCGGTGGATGCTAACGTATTGATTAACGAGCGGATACGCGAAGAATTGCGTAACGGCAGCAGCCCACAAGCCAGTATCTATGTTGGTTACGAAAAAGCTTTCGCCACCATTCTTGACTCTAACGTCACCCACTTTATCGTTGCGGTGTTGTTATTTGCTTTTGGTACCGGCCCAGTTAAAGGTTTTGCGCTGGTGTTATCAGTCGGTATTTTGACTTCATTATTTACTTCAGTCACCAGCACTCGAATGTTGGCAAACTGGGTTTATGGTGGCAACCGTCAAGTCGAAAAGCTGTCAATCTAAACCCGTTATAATTTCTCAACCCTTTTTTATTAACCCTATTGGAGTTTTACACAATGGCAATCGAACGTACTTTCTCAATCATCAAGCCTGACGCAGTCGCTAAAAACGTGATTGGTGAAATTGTTAGCCGCTTCGAAAAAAATGGCTTGCGCGTTGTTGCATCAAAAATGATGCAATTGAGCCAAGCACAAGCTGAAGGCTTTTACGCTGTTCACAAAGAGCGTCCTTTCTTCAACGACTTAGTTAAATTCATGATTTCTGGCCCTATCGTTGCCCAAGTTTTGGAAGGCGAAAATGCAGTATTGAAAAATCGTGATTTGATGGGTGCAACCAACCCAGCTGAAGCTGCTCCTGGCACTATCCGCGCTGATTTCGCTGTAAGCATCGACGAAAATGCTGTTCACGGCTCTGACGCTCAAGAAACCGCTGCTCAAGAAATCGCTTACTTCTTCTCTGCTGATGAACTCTGCGACCGTATCCGCTAAGCCAGCATTGATTAATCTGCTTGATTTCGACAGAAAAGGGCTACAGCCCTTTTTTGTCGGTCTTGGCGAAAAACCATTTCGTGCAACCCAGTTGTTGAAATGGATTTATCAGGAAGGCGTCACTGATTTTGACGAGATGACCAACCTGAGTAAATCTTTGCGCCAGTATCTTAAAGAAAACTGCACGATTAGCACTCCCGAAATCGTCACCGAGCAATTAGCCACTGACGGCACTTGCAAATGGGCGATGCAAACCCATTGCGGCAATCGCATCGAAACCGTGTACATCCCCGAAGAAAAACGCGCGACATTGTGCATTTCTTCGCAAGTGGGCTGTGCCTTGGCCTGTAGCTTTTGCTCAACCGCGCAACAAGGTTTTAACCGCAATCTCTCGACTGGCGAAATTATTGGTCAGCTGTATCTGGCTCAAAAGTTGTTAGGCCCAGAACGTCGCATCACTAATGTTGTGATGATGGGGATGGGCGAGCCGTTACTGAATTTTGATAACGTCGTCGCGGCAATGAATTTGATGATGGATGATTTCGCTTTTGGTTTATCCAAACGCCGCGTCACCATTAGCACCTCAGGCGTGGTGCCAGCAATGAATCGTTTGGGCGATGCTTGCGATGTCAGTATGGCGGTGTCTTTACACGCAGCTTACAACGAATTACGTGATCAACTGGTGCCGATTAATATCAAATACCCGTTAGATCAATTGATGGATGCTTGCCGCGAATATGCCAAAACTGGCCCGCGCAAACACATTACTTTTGAATATGTGATGCTAGACGGCATT
>CAIZCB010000180.1 GCA_903931355.1 uncultured Pseudomonadota bacterium | reverse complement strand
GTGATGCTGTTCATTCACAATGATCCCCGCTTATGGTTGCCTATCATCAGTACCCATCTACTGTTTTTTTCCGGTTTAACCCTGCGAACCCGTTTGCATAATGTGGACTGGCGCTATCTTCGGCAGTCGTCAATTTATATTATCCCGCCAGCGATTTTGGGCGTATTTGGCTTGGTGAATTTGCCGGTACTGTGGCTGAATTTGTTTATCTATGGCGTGACTTTGTTTTATGGTTTGGTGTGGTTGTTCAATAAAACCATTGAAAGCCGTCAAGATTGGGTGGATAAATTTCTGCTGATTTTAGGCGGTTATGTGGCGGGTACGTCGTTGACTGGTGCGCCTTTGATGGTGGCTGTTTATATGCGCCATGTCAGTAAACAACAATTGCGCGATACGCTGTTTGTCTTATGGTTTGTTTTGGTTAGCATCAAAATGACAACCTTTGTGGTGCTATCGGTCGATTTGCATTTTATTCAGGCGTTGATGTTGTTGCCAATTGCCGCGATTGGTCATGTCATGGGCTTAAAAGCGCATCAGGCCATTACTCGCAATGAGCTGTTGTTTAAACGCTGGGTTGGCGGTGGATTGGTGGTTGTATCGGCTTTGGGCTTGTGGAGTTTGCTGGTTTAACAGATTCTTGCGTTAAATTGGTTGGTTACTATGTCCACTTAGAGCCTGTAAGGATGATTTAGCCAAGTCTATTCCGATAAAGTCAAAACCATCCCTACAGATACATATCTCCAATTCAGTCGTATCAAGGTTTTTTAATATAAAACCTAAGTATTTAAAATATCCCTCAAACGCTGATAAATACCACCAAAACTGCCGTTACTCATCAATAGGACATGGCAAGCGCTACCGGCCTCGGCTTTAATCTGTTCAATAATCGCTTCTAAGCTGTTACAAATCTGAATATTGTCAGCGTATTGCTGTAATTGGCTTAAATCCCAGCCGAGATTATCGGGTTGATAAATAATCGCGGTGTCGGCTTGGGCGAGTGATTCGGCTAACGATTGAGTGTGGACACCTAAGCGCATGGTGTTAGAACGAGGTTCAACTATCGCCAAGATTTTTTGATCGCCAACTTGTTTACGCAAACCGTCCAAGGTGGTTTTAATCGCGGTGGGGTGATGGGCGAAGTCGTCGTAAACCGTGATACCGGCGCGACTGACAATCACTTCCATCCGACGTTTAACATTTTGGAATTGTTGTAGCGCCTCTATCGCAGCACTAGCCTGAATGCCAATATGTCGGGCAGCGGCGATGGCGGATAGCGCATTAAAGACATTGTGGCGTCCGGTTAATGACCAATCGACGATGCCTTGTGGCTGACCTTCAAATTGCACTGCGAACTGGCTACCGTCGGCTTTGATTAACTGCGCTTGCCAATCGGCATCGGCATCAATCGCGGTTTTCACCACCGGTGTCCAGCAGCCCATGTCTAACACTTCGCTGACATGCTGTTCGCAGTCTGGGGCGATGATTAAGCCTTGGCTGGGCACGGTGCGGACTAAATGGTGAAATTGTTTTTTGATTGCATCGAGGTTTTCAAAAATGTCGGCGTGGTCATATTCGAGATTGTTCAGAATCGCGGTGCGTGGGCGGTAATGGACAAATTTTGAGCGTTTATCAAAGAAAGCGCAGTCGTATTCGTCGGCTTCGATGACAAAGAAATCCGACTCACCTAACCGTGCGGAAATCCCAAAATTAAGCGGAATCCCACCAATTAAAAACCCTGGCTTAAAGCCGTTAAACTCCAAAATCCAGCTCAATATGCTAGTGGTAGTGGTTTTGCCATGCGTCCCCGCTACCGCTAACACCCAGCGTTTTTGCAACACATGTTCCGACAACCATTGAGGGCCAGAGATATAAGGCAAGCCGCTATTTAAAACCGCTTCGACTTCAGGATTACCGCGCGACATGGCATTACCAATCACCACCAAATCCGGTTTGCAGTAGAGATTTTCGGCTTTGTAACCATTCATCAGCTGAATACCCTGCTCTTCTAGCTGGGTGCTCATCGGCGGGTAGACGTTTTGATCAGAGCCGCTGACGGTGTAACCGAGTTCACGAGCGATTAAGGCCAAGCCGCCCATGAACGTACCGCAGATGCCAAGAATATGGATGTGTAAAGGTTTGTGTTGTGTCATGATTTTTTGTCTGTTTTTAAGCGGCTAAGCCGAGAAAACAAAGGCTTAACGGGATTGCTTGCGTTTGGGTATCAGTTAGGTTGAAATAACCGCCATATCGAATTACATCATCTATCAATGAGCGAAAAAAACAAAGTTTTAGTTGAAGCAAAACCGCATTATATCGAGGCGCAATCATCACCCGCGCAGAATCGTTATGTGTTTGCTTACACAATCACCATCACTAATGTTGGCGCAACGGCAGCCAAGCTATTAACGCGCCATTGGTTGATTACCGATGCCAACGGCAAAGTGCAAGAGGTCAACGGCGACGGCGTGGTTGGCGAGCATCCTTACCTTAACCCCGGCGATATGTTCCGTTATACCAGCGCGGCAATCATTGAAACCCCAGTTGGCATCATGCAAGGCAAGTATCAGATGCAATCGGAAAACGGTGAGGATTTTAAAGCGCCGATTCCGCAATTCACCTTATCAATTCCCCGCACCTTGCACTAATGACCACTTACGCGATTGGTGACATTCAAGGCTGCTACGACGAATTTCGTCGACTGCTCGACGTCATAAAGTTTGATCCAGCTAAAGATACAGTTTGGATTGCCGGTGATTTGGTTAACCGTGGCCCCAAGTCATTAGAAACGTTGCGTTTTATCAAAGGTTTAGGCTCATCAGCAATTAGCGTACTCGGCAACCACGACATGCATTTAATCGCTACAGTGGTTTCGCTCGGCAAAGCCGGTAAAAAAGACACCTTGGCCCCAATTTTACGCGCCAGCGATTGCGACGAACTAATCGACTGGCTACGTCATCAACCGTTGTTTTACAGCGATCAAGACTTTTGTATGCTCCACGCAGGCTTACCGCCGCAATGGGATTTCGCCCAAACCGTTCACATGGCGCGTTTAGCTGAACAAGCCATGCAAAGCTCCGACCACAAACGCTTTTTCCGCACCATGTACGGCAACAAGCCTAATTTATGGAGTGACGATTTACCGAAAATGGAACAACTGCGGTTTGCGGTTAACTGCTTCACTCGTTTGCGCTATTGCACTGTTGACGGGGTTTTGGATTTTGCCCAAAAAGGCGCACC
>CAIZCB010000179.1 GCA_903931355.1 uncultured Pseudomonadota bacterium | reverse complement strand
TTTTTCAAGTTCAGCGACCTGACGTTTAAGGTCTTTGTGAATATTCATTTTTACCGCTTGCTCAATAATCAGCTTACGGCTGTTTTCTTTGACCAAACCTTGATCCAATGAACGGTACTCACGGATTAAATCGTTAATTTTAATAAAATCATCGGATAATCCGGCTGGTGCAAAAGCGGGTGTTTGGTGACTAATTATCACGCCGCGACCACGTCGCTTTACATGAATAGCTTCATTGATATTGTCAACAATATAGGGATAAACCACTGGCGTATTTCCGACCAAAATATTCGGATAATCAAACGCCCAAAGTCCTCGCTCTTTACCCGGCGTCCATTCTTGAGAGCCATGGGTGCCAAAATGGACAATCGCATCGGCTTTATAAACGTCCTTAATCCAAAGGTAAGCCGCCATATAAAAATGGTTGAGTGGCATTTTGGTATCGTGGAATAGTTTTTTCTCGCGTTCGTCAGCCACTTCACCACGCTGAGGCTGCGGCATAATCACTAGATTACCTTGCTGCATTCGTGGAATCACAAAGCCTTTTTCACCATTTCGCGTGGCAATCCACTTGCTTTGTTCTGGCGCGCCAAAAGCGCCTTCCACTTCTTGGCGAACTTTCTCTGGCAACTGCGAATACCATTGTTTGTAGCGCTCTAAACTAACAAAGCCCCAATTTTTACCTTCTAATAATTCAGGCAAACTACCAGGCCGGTAACTGGGTCGTAACATATTGGCGACAGCATCAATAATGTCCTGTTCGCTGGCTTGATCAAAACCATAGCCTTCTGCACGCAAGTCATCAATCAGTCGGGTTAATGACCTTGGCACATTCAAATTCGATGCACCTTGATTTTTTTCACCTGGAGGATGATTCCAAAATAATAAGGCAACCTTTTTATCGGCATTTGACAGGGTTTGCAGTTTGGCCAAATTCATCGCCTTACCAACCAACATCCCCATTTGCTCAGGGATAGGCACTAACTCGCCGCCTTCGTTGGCGCTCAAAACCACCGGATCTTGTAAACCAATATATTCAGCATTAATCACAGTCATTGGCAGATAGAAGCTATTAATCCCAGCCATGTCTTTCATGTACTCATCTTTATTACCGGTGCGATAAGCCAGAACATTAATAGCGGGAATACCTAAGGCTTGATGCCATGCTTTTCGAGTGTCAGGCGAACTCCCCAAAAAGGTGTTAACTAACAGTACTTGTGGCAATAATTTGCCATCCAAGGTAATCAAAGGTTCATTAATCTCAACATTGCGATTTGCTTTAGGATTGGGAAAGCCATTGCCTGCGCCAGCGGTCATACCGTCTTTATCAGCCGCTTTAACAGACTTATCGGTTGATTCTGTTGGTTTAGCCTCGACCGGTTTAGTCCATGCTGACTGCTGTTTCGCTTCTGGTTTTCCATCGGTTTTAGCGGCACTGATTTCAGCTTGGCTTCTGGCCATGCGAGAAGCCCGATAAAACAATAAAGGCATTCCACCTGCTTGCTCTATCGACTTAACCGATTCATCTAAAACACGGGTTTGACCATCTGATATAGCACTGGATGAAATCTCCATCGCTATCACGGATTGTTGCTGCCAGCTTTTACCTGTCCGTGTTTGCTGCCAAGCCAAATAGCTCGGTAAATCCGCAAAGATAGTTTGCGGGTAATCTGGGTGATAAATACCACCGTTTGGTAATGGTATCGGTTCTGGAATTTGACTTACATCACCACCTTGCGACCAGGTTTTGATAAAGCTAAACATCAAATCATGATTGGCGCGTGTGCCATTAACATAATAGTTAAATAGCTTTTCGCCTTCCGCTTCCGGCATGTTTTCGCTACGAAAACGGATCGGCGGGCTCATGACATTGACATGTAAAGTAGGTAATTTCTTTTCTCGTAAAACTTTACCTAGCGCTTTATCGATTGCTGATTGATCTTCGTTGCGAGGTGCATCAATGATCAATAAATTGACAGCATTTAAGCTGTTTTTTATCGCTGAGTCAGTGCTATTACTATCTAATTGCAGCCAAGCTAACTCTACACCTTGCTGTTTAGCCGCTTGTTCCAGTAACTTGAATTTTTGACTTAAAACAAACGGTGTAGTGAATATACCAACTTTAAATTGTGCCTGTGCAGAGCTAGTCAATAAAATCAGCAACAGCCCTAGCCACTGCAAACGGTGAGGTTGTTTAATCATTTTTGAGATCATCCTTGGTTCTGCTTTAGAGCAGGCACACTGCCATAACAGCGTGCCTGAAGACTTTGAATAGAAAATCGTAGTGATTAAAACTGATATTGAATGCCAGCTCGGAAGCTAAAAGGACCATCACCTGTACCAGCTAAGGTTTGATAGTTTTTAACGTTCGCAGCATCAGCGGTGACACGAGAAGCGTATTTGGTATTTAGCAAATTCATAGCTTGAACGGTAAAGGTCAGATCTTTCCATGTATAACTACTACGCAGATTAAAGAGCATTGGCCGTTGATAGGTATCGGTATTTTGGACATTGGTGAAATAACGACTAATGTAATCAGACTCGAACTCTATCGACCATTTGGGAACCGGATAAAGCGTAATACGACCATTAACATGATGTTTTGGCGAAGTCGCTGAAGTGACGCCCTGTAACTTAGTAGCACCAGAATTGTATTCATCCCACTTATTGAAGGTCAAAGTATGTGCAACACCAAATTTGACTAATTCATGAGGCTGATAAGCCAAACTGGTCTCAAAGCCTCTTGCGGTAACACTCCCGGGATTTGAAGAAAAACTTGCCGCTGTTTTAGTCTGGCTCGGTCTTAATGCTGCCCATCCAGGACAAGCGGCTGGATTATCACTACACAAAACATTAGCAATATAGTTATCGATATTGGTTTCATACGCAGCTACATCGTAGCTAAGTTTCGCGTCACGGAAATAACCACGTAATCCTAGCTGCTTAGTAACACTGGACTCTGGGGTAACCGCATAATTTGGATAGGTTGCCGTCGCATTAGTGCTGGCACCGGGCACCAACCAACCATCAGCCATACCAAACCACAGAACATGGTCTTTGCTATATTCATAACTCAAACCGCCTTTTTTAATTAAGCGCTCGTATTCGCTATTACCACTTTTAAGTGACCCACCACCCTTAATATAAGTTTGCTGGTAATCTTGTTGATAGTTTTCATTTCGCAAACCAAAGTTAAACCGCAAATTATCTAACGACGATAACAAGCTATTTTTTGCAAATACGCTATCCAGAGGTGAAAACTCATACTGAATAAAAGGTGACAACTGAAATTCGTTATAAACAGTGCCGGATGCTTTATCGGTAATTACAAAAGTATTGGTGATGCGATTCCATGTATCGGTATTTTGATAGCCCTCAATAATATCCAATCCGGTATAAACCCGAGATTTAAAGGTATCAAAATCATGCCGGTAAAAGGTATGAGCAATATTTTCAGCATTATCAACAAATTGCTCAGAACTGTTTGTTGCTCCACCACCGCTGTTGGAGTTTTTACCATTTTGTTCGTGTCGAGAAAAGGTCATTTCTAATTGGCCTTTTTCACCAATTTTGCGCTTGTAGGAAGCTAAACCGGTGATAAATTCAAAATCTTGATAGGCATTTTTTAAGGTTGGACTAGCCTGCTGCCAATTGCTGTCAAACTGTTGCTGGGTAAGACCACCCGGTCCTTCTTCGTAGGTCTGAGCATGTTCCAGCCGTAAGGTTAAGGTTGAATCAATATCTGGATGAAATACCAGCTTGCCACTTGCTGAACCTTTTTCAGATTTATTACGATCTTTCCATGGATTATTTTCCATGAAATTAAATCCAACGCTATAACCTATATCATTAATTGCGCTCTTAATTGTGCCGCTGGTAGAGCCTTGAGTTCTAAAGAAATCATGACTACCGAATTCTTGTGACAGCGAATAAATCGGTGTTTTACTTGGCTCTTTTGTAATTACATTAAGAGTGCCTGCAATACCATTACTGGGATAAAGTACTGAATTAGGCCCACGAACCACCTCAATGGATTCAATTTCTTGTTGATTAACCCTATCAATAACTGTTGTATTTTGATTAAGTGGCGATCCGAGGATAATGCCGTCCAACATTCCCATCGTATAAGATTTACCACCATCGGGAATTCGCATATTTCGCACAATACTAACCCCAGGGATTCGACTTAATTGATCCCGCAATAAATCAATATACTTAACCGTATTAAGTTCTTGCTGATCAACAATACTACCGGCAAGCGGGGTAATTTTAGTCAACCGTCCTAATTCAGTTCTGTCTTGTATTGGTTTAGTCGATGAATCTTCAGTTAACCAACTACTAATTTTGCTCGTTTGCTCTATTACAGCAACATCATCTAAGACTTGGACAGGTTCTTCAGCGAAAACCACCGTAGCCATCGGCGCCATCAACGCTAATTTTCCAAAATTTTTGATTTTCATACACACTCCTTAATTGTATAAATCATACAAAGCAAAGAATATGCCAAAAAAATATTTACAATAGAATCAGCGCCTTAAAACAGGATAAACAATTAACAACATATAAACTGTGTTATTTAACACACCTCACTATGGCAAATAACACACTCACAAACACAACCCAAATCTTGCAATAAAATAAACTCAACAAATCAACAAGTTAAGACCCAACAATTAATCATCTAAAAATATAAAACAGTGTTATTTAACTCACCTGTAGAAAAACCGATGACTTTTTAGTCTAACCAACCCTTAAGGAATGGAAAATCAGAGGATAAATTGAGGCCAACTAGCCTTAGCTTAAATAGCGGGATTGGTAGGCTGGAAAAGCGCAGCTTTAACGATTTTAAATACGCTCTCAGCCCGAAACTCTGGACTTATTCGTGCCAACTTTCATTACAGCGATACATAACCAAAACTAGGTGGATTTAAGCTTGCTTTGGCACTTAATAAATCAACACCAATTGCTCACCAATTCGTGTCGATTTAACCGCTACAGTATGTTCAATCACGCCTAATAATCGATCCAGTTGTTGTAAATCAAACACGCCGCTAACCGGTAATTGTGCATGTTCAGTGCCAACTAACCTGACTACACCTGGATGATAGCGATTGATTTCTTCGATGACGGTTTTGAGAGGGGTTGATTCAAAAACTAATTTGCCACGCCGCCAAGCGGTGGCTTTTTGGGTATCAACTTTATGAATTGCACTAAGAGATTGCTGATTTTGATAATGCACTTGCTCACCGGGATTCAACACAATCGCTTGCGCTAATTGCGGCACGCTGATTTCTACCCGATTCTCCAGCATGGTGACGGTCACGTCTTGTTGGTCATGCCGAACCATAAAAGCAGTACCCAAGGCTTTAATGGTTTCGTTTCCGGCTGTGACCACAAATGGCCGCTCAGGATTTTTTTGTACCACGAATTCCGCTTCACCCGCTAATAAGCGAATCCCCCGCCGTTCGGCAGAATAATCAACGGCAATCGCGCTGGCGGTATTGAGATAAACCGTGCTGCCATCGCTCAATTGCACCATTTTGCTTTCGCCACTGGCGGTTGTGTAATCGGCGTGCATGGTTCTGATTAAGCTAGGTTGAGCCAATAATAAAAGTCCAGCAATCGAAGCTGCGCTGGCAATTAATCGCCGAGAATAACGGCGGCGATGTCGGCTAGTTTGAATGGTTGGGATTGTTGGGCTTAGATTTAACTGTCCAAGTTGTTGCCAAAGATTTATTGCCGCATTGTAGGCTTGCTGATGAGCGGGGGTTTCAGCTAACCAATTTTGTAGCTGTTGCTGTTGGGCTTGATCGACATCGCCAGAAGTCATTTTAGCGACCCAAAGATAGGCGGCTTCTTGAATCGAATCGGGGGGCTTGCTGTTCGTCATGTCGATACAGATTGGGAATACAAATTAGGATTATTAGTTAAGACGATTCAAACCACAACTACCGGATTTTTAAGGCTGATTAATTTCGAGCGCTTGCTGGCAATGGCGCAAAGCTTGAACGATTTGTTTTTCCACCCAGCTCTTTGACTTACCTAAATCATTGGCAATTTGCTGATGGGTTTGGCCTTGAAAGCGACTGCGGATAAACACATCGCGACAGACGGGGGCTAATTGATTGATCGCAAGTTGCAAACGCTGTAATTGTTGCTGTTGATCAATGATGTGTTCGGGATTGTTTAACAAATCTTGATCGGGTTGATGATCGAAATTAGCGATCAAAGATTTTTGGCGTTGATGAGTTCTTAAATGGTCAATCGCTAGATTCCCCGCAACGCGGTAGAGAAAAGCGCGTGGGTTTTCAATCGCTTGTTGATCGTTGTAATCAACAAATCGCAGATAAGTATCTTGCAATAAATCATTGGCAATCTGCTCACAATCAACTCGACGTAATAAAAATCGATGTAATTCCGAACGATACAGCGAAAAATAATTCGCAAGCTGTTCAAGGTGTATATCTGGCATAAATTGATATTCAAAAGCCAGTATTGGTTAAGCGATGGGGCACGGTTAGATAAATGGGCAATGTCTATTTTATTGATCAGAATCGCGCAAAACCTAAGACTGCAAATGGCGAAACTTGATTTATTTAAGAGAAAACATCCATGTTGGTTTTCGAGGGGAGAAAAACCTATTCCTAGTTTGGTCAAAAAAAACCGGTCAGAGACCGGTTAAAAAGAACAAGCAACTAATACTCGCATACAAGTATTGAGATCTAGGTTAAATGGATTTTTTGATTAAATAAATGCGGCTAATTGTCGCACTAATGATTGCAAGCTATTGATTTAAATAAACTATGTCATATGACACAATATTTAGAGAAAAGTGTGTCATATGCCGCAGTTTTTATTTTTCTGCGCTTTAGCTCAGGCTAATTTAATTTTCAAAAAATCAGATTTAATAGAAAAAACCGCTTGACCTTAACTGCGACAATTTGCCGCGCGACAATTAGCCACATTTTCAAAGACTTAGACTATCTGTATTATTACCATCAATGCTTATGCGCAGCATTATCTATTCC
>CAIZCB010000178.1 GCA_903931355.1 uncultured Pseudomonadota bacterium | reverse complement strand
CCAGATACATTAAAGTTATATGGCAGGAATTTACGAAGTTCTAATTTCGCTAAGTAACCATCACTGCCAGAACCTTCACTAGTTGGATAACCACGCACGCCATTAATACCGCCCAAATAAAATTTCTCAGAAGAAGAATCTAAATTACGATTCGCTGTTTGACCAGAGAGGTCCAAATTTAAACTGATGGTGTCAGTAATGAATTGATTGCGGCTCAAGTTCCATTTAATGCGGCCATAGTAACCTTGCGTATTGGAGCCGCTCTTATCATTGGCTTTACTATCGCCTGGTGAATTATCCATATTCACTTTACCGTAACCGAAATCAATCAATGCACTGTTTTGAGCGCCAGCTAAGAAATTGTCGAAATGACTGCCTGAGAACTGCAATGAAACCACACTCACTTTGTAGTCATTCACCGTCGCCACATCCCCCGTTTGCGTGGTTCTATTGGTGAAAACTTTTTCGTCATAATGCAAATCTGCAATCACGCTCGTCGTGCGATTTAAGAAGACTGGATAACTCGCATCTACGCCATAAGCCGTTGAACGACCGAATGGCGTTAGACCCCCTTCAAGAGGCAGAATAAATTCATATTCTAAGTAGCTGCCATTCACACCAAGCTGCAAACCATGTGCACCGACAGGCACTTTGTAATCCAGGCTGCCATATTTTGTGCCTCTAGCATTCAGCGCTGTGATACTAAATGTATCGCCCAATCCAGTTGGACTTGCAAGTGACAACACGGCTGTTTGTTTATCCCAACCCGTATTGCGACCACCTGAGTTATCTGCGAGGAGTGAACCAGAAAAGAGCGGCTTATCTTTCACTTTGACCAACAGTTCTGAGCTACCCTCATCAGCACCCGCTTGGTAATTAGCATCCAAAGTAAAGCCTGCAATGCGCTGCAGCAAACTCAACCCGTGGTCTACTTTATTTTGATTAAGCAGCTCACCTTTGGAAGAAGTCGCATTGATATAACGCTCAACAACACTTGGACGCACACGGTTGAAATCCTTACCGTATTCACCGTCTAACTTCACGCCACCAAATTTCGCTTCGACGATATTAAGGATCACGACGCCTTCGGTAATGTCTTGTTCAGGCAATGAAGCGACCGCAAGGTAACCGTTCTCACGGTAGTAATTGGCAACGATATCTAAACTCGTTTTCAGTTCTTTAATCGTAATTTCGCGGTTTAAAAGCGGTGCTAATTGATCTTCTAATTGCTCATTAGTCACTGCATGATTACCTTCAAACTTAAATGTTTTCACCGTAACCTTATCGGCATTCGCATCATCATCTACAGGCGCGGCCTCAGGGGCTGGCAATTGCTCTGCAGGTTTCGCTTGTTTATCACGCTCAATTTCTTGCAAGATTTGACCGGCATTTGGCGGTGCAGTATTTTTATTTTTCTGCAAATCAGGAATCGTCACTGGCGCAGCGTGTGCAACGCCCGCAAGCGCAACCATTAAGAAAGGCGTGACTTTAAGAGCGCCCTGTATCAGAGCGTTTCCAAACTGTTTAAATTGTTTTATTTGATTCAAATTCATTACTATTTTTTCGTACGCAAACGCAGTCGACAATAAGAGCCAATATGCACTTTACCAGATCCCGAAAATTGTGCAACAAAAAGGCAAAATAACTGCCCTGAAAGTGAATAACCACGCCACATTTGTTGTTTTTACAACACCCCAAAAATGCTTGCTTTTTTGCGTACTAAAAATGTTTTATTTTGGTGCATTGGCGCACCTATTTTGTGCATAAAAATGGGGCATTTTTCAGATGCTTTTCCACCTTCAAAAAATCACATTCATTGATCAAAAATGAGTCGGCATCATGATTAAAAAAACATCCAAAAATCGACCTCAAATTTTCCCCAAACTGCACCACAAACTATCTATCCCGCCCTTAAAAATTGAGCCAAGAAGTTACATGATTTTTTGGTCGCTTTTGCGCTAAATAATTGCGTCATCTTTACTGAATTTCATTAAATTTGTACCAATTGGTAATTAAATTTAAAATACATTTAAAATCAATGTGATTGATATATTTATACTTTTTGGTATAAAATTAAAAATCAATCGAGAGATCATGAAAAAATTGCATGCAAAACACTGAAAAAAAACCACGTGGAAGGCCGCTAAAGTTCGAGCAAAATGCAGTGCTTGAAATGGCACTTGAGCAATTCTGGGCCCATGGTTTTGAAGGGACCTCGATTAGCGATTTAACCTCGGCCATGGGCATTCATCGCCCTAGCCTCTATGCAACATTTGGAAACAAAGCTGCGCTATTTCAATCT
>CAIZCB010000177.1 GCA_903931355.1 uncultured Pseudomonadota bacterium | reverse complement strand
GGATAAAGAAACCTCCGGCTGCTTGCTGATTGCTAAAAAACGCGCGGTTTTGAAAGTTTTACATGAGTTTTTTCGTGGCGATGGGGTTAGGAAAACTTACATTGCTTTGCTTGCTGGACAATATCAACGCAAGAAACAAGTGGTTGATGTGCCATTGCTGAAAAACATCGGTTTATCCGGTGAGCGCATGGTATCGGTGAATAAAGCTGGCAAATCGGCTGAAACCTTATTTACCCGCTTAAAACAGTTTCAAGATGCTACCTTGGTTCATGCCGCACCTAAAACCGGCCGCACTCATCAAATCAGGGTTCATGCTGCTTGGCTTGGTCATCCGATTATTGGCGATGACCGTTACGGTGAAGATGCAACGAATAAAACCTTTAAAAAACGCGGCTATAAACGCCTGTTTCTGCACGCCGAACAATTACGCTTTAACCACCCTGTTACTGGTGAGCCACTACACTTCACCGCGCCATTACCTGACGATTTACAAGATTTACTGAACCATGAAAAACCGCTTTGATTTAATTATTTTTGACTGGGACGGCACGCTGGTCGACTCTATCGACTGGATTGTGCATTGCATTCAAAATGCCGCTATCAATCACAACTGTCCGATTCCAGCCGCACAGGCCGCTAAAGACATTATTGGCCTGAGTATCGAAAACGCGATTAAAACGCTGTTCCCAACCATTGACAGTGAAACCCAACAAAAATTGGTTAATGATTACAGCCAAACCTTTTTTTCTAAACAAATCAGCCGTGATGATCTATTTCCCGGCGTTTATGAAATGTTGCAACAGTTTAAACAAGACGGCTATCGATTAGCGGTCGCTACTGGCAAAAAATCCAGCGGCTTAGCTCAAGCGATTGAAGGCACAGGGGTTGCTGATTTGTTTTGCACCACCCGCTGCTCAGATCAAACCGCCTCAAAACCTCATCCCCTGATGATTGATCAGATTGTTGCCGAATTAGGGGTTAGCAAACAACGCACGTTGATGGTTGGTGACTCGATTCATGATTTGCAAATGGCCTTAAATGCGCAAGTTGCCTCAATCGGGGTAAGCTGTGGGGCGCATTCTGAATTGGTATTACAGCAATATCAGCCATTGCGCTGCCTGTCATACCCAACTGATTTAATGGATATTCTTTAGAGGTTTTAACATGGATAATCAAGCAGACAATCTATCACCTGAACAAGCAAAACCTGACTGGGAAAGAAAGGTGCTTGAACAACTGGCGTTTTCCGCACTGAATGAACAAAAAACCACTCGCCGCTGGGGAATTTTTTTTAAATTACTGACCTTTAGTTATTTTGTTGCGCTGTTATTGATCGTGGCTTATCCGAATTTTGAGTCGGAGATGTCTACTAATAGCCAACATACCGCAGTGGTTGATGTTTTAGGGATGATTGCTGAAGGTGAACCGGCCAATGCTCACAGCATTATTACTGGCTTACGCAACGCCGCTAAAGATAAAAATACCAAAGGCATTATTCTTAATATCAACTCACCAGGCGGTAGTCCGGTGCAATCGGCTGATATTTACGATGAAATTAGACGCTTGAAGAAACTCCATCCTGATTTACCGATTTACTCGGTAGTCGGCGATATCTGCGCTTCCGGTGGTTACTACATTGCCGCCGCCAGTGACAAAATTTTTGTTAATCAAGCCAGTCTTATCGGTTCGATTGGCGTGGTGATGAATGGTTTTGGTTTTACTCACGTACTTGAAAAACTCGGCGTTGAGCGTCGATTACTGACAGCTGGCGAACATAAAGCCATGCTCGACCCATTTTCACCAGTCAAAAGCCAAGAAACTAAACATATGCAATCTTTGCTGAATCAAGTGCATCAACAATTTATCAGTGCTGTGCGCGATGGCCGCGGTCAACGCTTAAAAGAAACTGAAGCGCCAGAAATGTTTTCAGGCTTAGTTTGGACAGGCTCCGAAGGCGTAAGACTGGGTTTGGCGGATGGTTTCGGCAGCGTTGACTCGGTTTCTCGCGAAATTTTGGACATAGAAGAGCAAGTCAATTTCACTCCGCAAGAACATTTAATGGATCGATTAGCGGGTAAATTGGGCACTGCATTTGGTCATTCTATTGCGACTTTATTGCCCTCTGCCGAAGTACGCTAAATGTTTATTGCGTGGATTGGAGAATAGAGGTTGCTTAATTAGTCGAATTTAAGCATAATGCGCGCTCTTCGGCTTTCAGCTGATGTTTTTATGGTTACTGTGTTGGTCCTCTCGCAACGATACGCTGCAAACCCCGCCAGGCCCGGAAGGGAGCAACGGTAGCAGCAGATTCGTGTGCCGGGATGTGGCTGGCACAGTAGCCGCCCAAAACTTCCCTTTCTGCGTTGCTAATGGCTTATCAGGTTCTTGCCAGAAAATGGCGTCCCAGCAACTTTACCCAACTTGTCGGCCAAGAGCACGTTAGCCAATCGCTAATTCACGCCCTTCAAAACGACAGATTACATCACGCCTATCTGTTTACCGGTACTCGCGGTGTTGGGAAAACCACAGTTGCCCGAATCCTAGCCAAAGCGATTAATTGCGAAAACCTTAAAGACTTCAATCCTTGCGGTGAATGCGCGGTCTGCCGCGATTTTGAGCAAGGTCGCTTTATGGATTTAATCGAAGTCGATGCTGCCTCTCGCACCAAAGTCGAAGATACCCGCGACCTACTGGATAACGTCCAATACGCACCCAATCAAGGCCGCTATAAAATCTATCTGATTGACGAAGTTCATATGCTGTCTGGGC
>CAIZCB010000176.1 GCA_903931355.1 uncultured Pseudomonadota bacterium | reverse complement strand
TGTTACTTGATAGGGCATCTCGTTATTTCAGCAAGTTCAGCAGGTATTGGCCATAGCCGTTCTTGGCCAGTGGCTTGGCCAGCTTTTCAAGCGCAGCGGCATCGATCCACTTTTCATGAAAAGCAATCTCCTCAGGGCAAGCCACCATCAAGCCCTGTCGCTTTTGCAGCGTGCCAATAAAGCTTGCGGCCTCGAGCAAGCTGTCGTGCGTGCCTGTGTCAAGCCACGCATAGCCTCGGCCCATGATTTCTACATTCAGCTGGCCCAGCTCGAGATAACGCTTGTTAACGTCGGTAATCTCTAGTTCACCGCGGTGAGACGGCTTTACTGCTGCAGCGATCTCACACACCTGCTCGTCATAAAAATACAGACCCGTCACCGCATAGTTACTCTTGGGTTGCGTAGGTTTCTCTTCAATGCTCAGCGCTCGGAAATGCACATCAAACTCCACCACGCCATAACGCGCGGGATCATGCACATGGTAGGCAAACACACTAGCCCCGCTGGTGCGGGTATCTGCACTTTGCAGCTGCTTGACCAAATCGTGGCCGTAGAAGATGTTGTCACCTAGCACCAGCGCACTGGGGTGATCGGCCACAAAGTTTTTACCGATGATGAAAGCCTGCGCCAAACCATCGGGTCTGGGTTGCACTGCATACTCAATGTGCATGCCCCACTGGCTGCCGTCACCCAACAGCTCGGTAAATCGCGGCGTGTCTTGCGGGGTGGAGATGACCAGCACCTCACGAATGCCGCTGAGCATCAGCGTGGTGAGCGGGTAATAAATCATGGGCTTGTCGTACACGGGCATGAGCTGCTTGCTCACCGCCTGTGTCACGGGATACAGACGGGTGCCTGAGCCGCCTGCCAGGATGATGCCTTTGCGTTGTTTAGTCATATCAATTACTTTAAAGAATTTCTTGCAGCATGCGATCTACTCCCTGCTGCCAGGGCGGTAGCACCAACCCAAAGGTTTGTTGCAGCTTAGCCGTACTCAGGCGTGAGTTAAGAGGTCGCGTGGCTGGGGTGGGGAATGCGCTGGCGGGGACAGGTGCTATTTCAGTGGCCCTCCAAGTACGTTCAGGGCTGGTGCGCTTAGCCTCTTTAATCACATGGCTGGCGTAGCCATGCCAGCTGGTTTCACCAGAAGCAACCAAGTGATACAAGCCACTAAGCGCTACGTTTTGTAAGGCATGCACTTGACGCAAGGCGTGAGCTGTCACATCCGCAATCAGGTCAGCGCCGGTGGGCGCACCGTGTTGGTCGTCAATCACGGTCAGTTTGTCGCGCTCTTGGGCTAAACGCAGCATGGTCTTGGCAAAGTTGCCGCCGCGTGTGGCATAGACCCAGCTGGTGCGGAAAATCAAATGTTTACAGCCACTTGCAGCTATTGCTAGCTCGCCATCCAGCTTGGTACGGCCATACACGCTGAGCGGGCCTGTGCCCTCGCACTCAAGCCTTGCATGGCTGCCCCTGCCATCAAACACATAGTCGGTCGAGTAATGCACCAGCCACGCTCCTACTTGGGCTGCCGCCTTAGCCAAAGCACTGGGTGCATCGGTGTTCAGGCAACGCGCTAACTCAGGCTCTGACTCAGCCTTGTCGACCGCCGTGTGTGCAGCTGCATTGACGATGTAGTCTGGCTTGTATGCCAACACCGTTTGCGCTAGCTGTTCTGGCTGAGATAAATCACCGCAATAGGCAGTGCTGTGCCGGTTAAGTGCCAGCAATTCACCCAAGGGGGACAAGCTGCGCTGCAATTCCCAACCCACTTGCCCATTTTTACCAATAAGTAAAATTTTAGTATTCAAAATTTTAACGCCATATTTTTGTTCAATGACATTATCATTTAATCATTTTCAAAATTCATGAATTTTTGCGTAAAATTTGGGTATGCTAATAATGCCAATAAAATTTGGGTAAGCTAGTTTCAATAAAATTAATACCAATGAATGCATTTATCAAAAATAAATTTCAACATATTTGAACATCTAAAATAAAATTTAGCCAACTTTAAGCGTTTGAATATTTTATATATAAAAAACTATAAATCAACATTCTGATTTTATAAATCGCTAAAACTCTTTTTCATAAAAAAGTAAATTTATAACTAAAGTAATGCAAACAAAAATATGACGAACAAAGATATCAAACTATTTTTTCACGGCGCTAGTGTTACACAACAAGATGGAGATCAATCTTACTTACATCATTTTAAGGTGTTAGCCGATGATATTTATACTGTAGATAAAGTCGGGTACGGAGGTACACATTTTAATGAGGGATCAATTTCGCTTGAGCGTGATATATTAAATTCACGAGGGTTGATTAAAATTTGTTTTCTTGAGTGGCAAACAGCTCAAACAGATTCTTTTTCTGAGTATAAGTTAAGGCATATAATTGGAATTTTATTAAGACAAAAAATTGTTCCTGTTTTTTTGATTTTAGCACGCAAAGATTGCTTGCATTTTAATAGAGATTCTGACGAGAGTGTATTTAAAATAAGCGAAGAGATCGGAATTCCTGTACTAGATTATAGAGGCATTATCAATCACGAAGAGGATTTAAGGGATGTGTGCCATACAAACGCAAATGGCGCGAAGAAGTATGCAATTAAACTTTTCGAGGACATTCCGAATATATTAAAAAGATCAGAATCCATTTTAAATATTGATCATTCATTCTATAAACTTTCAATTGATTATCATAAATTAAATTTAAACCTAACCGAGACATCAAGTATAAAAATTTTTTTGAAAAATTTAAAAACCTATCCAGAAATTATATTAGATCATTATATTGGCCCATACTCACCATATGTTTCCATAAATAATATCGAAGTATTATTTTGGGATAAGTGGTGTCACTACGAAAGACATGACTTTAAATCTGCTGAGGTTATCAATAACTCAACAGTAATTTCCGTTCTTAAAAAGGAAATTGATTACAGTTCTTGCCTTAGAGAGTTTCCTGTGGACCGACCTCCAAAGAAGATTGCTTTAAAGGGTTTTTTCACAGTAGATTGCGAAGTCGAGTCAATTGAAATTTAATGGTATTTAATTATTTTTGTTATTAATTGCTCTTGAGATGTTGCTCGTTAATTTAAACCATGATTAATAATTTAAAATAAATAAATATTTACTTATTTAATTTAAGTCATTTATCATGCTGATTGGCCATCAAATGCCGGTAACTGCCGTTAGTCACACC
>CAIZCB010000175.1 GCA_903931355.1 uncultured Pseudomonadota bacterium | reverse complement strand
ATTGGTGCTACTTCTGCGGCTAATCCAGCCTCCTGAAAAGCACGAATCGCCTCGTCAGCAGTACGCACTATCGGTTCTTCGTGCATATTAAAACTGGTATTAATCACGCTGGGTACACCCGTAATGGCGTAATATTCTTTAATAATGTCGTAATAATCAGGATTATCCTCACGGCATAATACTTGTGGACGCGCTGTATTGTCGATATGCACGGCGGCTGGAATATTCTTTTTCGCTAATTCAGACACATCGTAAGTAATTGTCATAAAACGGGCGGTGATGTGATTTTCCTGCCAATCTGGAAAATAGTCTTTAGCGTGTTCTTGCAAAATGACAGGCGCGAATGGCATAAATTCAGTGCGATCAAATTTGTGATTCAACCATTGATTAATCTCAGGATCATTGCAAGGAGCCATCACGGTGCGATTGCCTAAGGCACGCGGGCCATATTCCATAAGACCCGCCGCACGCGCCACCACTTTACCAGCGGCTAACAATTTCGCTACAGTCAACGCCATATTTTCTGGCTCTTCATAGCGTAAACCCTGTGCATTCAACGCGCTCAAGGCATTCTCACGATTAATGTCTGTGCCTAAATACACTTGCTGATTTAACTGCGGTTCTAAGCCATTATGCAAACGCGAATACACTTCAAACGCCGCCCCAGCCGCTAAACCGCCGTCACCCATATTCGGGTGAATATAAATATTTTCAATTTCAGGCAACGCCAAAATGCGCTGATTGAGTTTAACATTGGCAAACACACCGCCTGCTAATGCCAATTTAGTGACGTTGAGTTGTTTAACCTGCTGTTGTACCCAATCACCAATGACCTGCTCTGTATAAACCTGCAAACCAGCGGCGACATCTTCACGCGATAAATTCGCGCACATCTCTTTAATTACCGCTTGCCCCAAGTCACCACCAAAACGCAAGGACACGCGCACCAGCGTTGGATCAAATAATTCAACCCAATTTTCGGCGCGGGTATGTGCCAGCAAGCGTGATAAAAACGGTTCTGGATTGCCAAACGCAGCCAAGCCCAGCACTTTACCTTCATGACGGTTGGCTTTAAAACCCAGATAAATAGTCACCGCCGAATACAACAAGCCTATGCTATTTAATTGTGATAAGTGTTCGACAGGCTCTAATTTGCCTTTATCACCTATCCACACCGAACCCCACGAAAAATCGCCAACGCCATCTAAGGTAATCACACCGACCCGTTCTTGTCCGAAAGGTGACGCATAATAAGCCGAGGCGGCATGAGCTAAATGATGCTCAACCGTTTGCATGGGTTTTTGTGCAAATAGCCCTGACGGTTTTTGCCGAGAATAAAACAGTCGTCTGTAGCGTTCGACTTGTTTTTTCCAAAAATATTGCTTAATCAATGGATCGGCTTCACCCGCTTTGGCAACATAATGAAAAAAACGATCTGCATAAGGTTTTTGATCCCAACGTGATAAGTTGGCTAATGCCATGACATCAACATCGTTTGCAGTCAATCCTGCAATGGCTAATACTTCTTCCATTGCTTCATGCGGATACGCGGAATCATTTTTAATTCTGGATATGCGCTCCTGCTCTACAGACGCGATTAATTTGCCGTCTATTAAAATGGCGGCAGCAGAATTATGATGACAACCATCATTAATTCCGAGAATAATCATAAAAACTCCATTGAAAATTGTTTTTTTAAAGGCATATAAATGATAGAAAAAACAATGCCTCAATCATTCAATGCAGAAACGAAACTATGCGTTATTAGACCACTACTTACTAATCATCGCCCAACTGCGTCAACAATTCTGCTTGATGCTCACTAATCAATGGATTAACAACGTGTTCTAAACCACCCTGCATGATGTCATCTAATTTATACAGCGTTAAGTTGATACGATGATCAGTTAAACGTCCTTGCGGGTAGTTATAAGTGCGTATGCGTTCCGAACGGTCGCCGCTACCGACTTGTAATTTACGGTTTTCGGATTGTTCGCTGTGTTGTTTTTCTTGTGCGGCGGCTAATAAGCGGGCTTGTAATACCGACATGGCGCGAGCGCGGTTTTTATGTTGCGAGCGTTCGTCCTGACATTCGACTACCACGCCAGATGGGATGTGGGTGATACGGATGGCTGATTCGGTTCGGTTAACGTGCTGACCACCAGCGCCCGATGCGCGGTAAGTGTCGATTTTTAGATCGGCAGGGTTGATGTCGATTTCGTCTACGCTATCGACTTCGGGCATGATTGCCACGGTGCAGGCTGAAGTGTGGACGCGGCCTTGCGATTCGGTGGCCGGTACACGTTGTACGCGGTGAGTGCCGGATTCAAATTTCAATTGCGAATAAACATTTTGGCCGCTGACTCGCATGATGACCTCTTTAAAGCCGCCTAATTCACTACGATTTTCGTTAATGATTTCGGTGCTCCAGCCGATTCTTTCTGCATAACGCTGATACATACGCGCCAAATCGCCAGAGAAAATCGCTGCTTCATCGCCGCCTGTGCCTGCGCGAACCTCTAAGAAGACGTTGCGGTTGTCGTTGGGGTCTTTTGGCAGCAATAAAATTTGTAATTGTTGTTCGAGTTCATCGCGTTGGGCAGTGGCTTCGTTAAGTTCTTCTTTGGCCATTTCCCGTAATTCAGGGTCGCTGTCTTTGGCCATTTCTTTTGCCGATTCTAAGTTGGCTTCGTTTTCTTGATATTGACGATAGCAGTTAACGATAGGGTCAAGCTGGGCGTATTCTTGGCTGAGGCTGCGAAATTGGTTTTGATTGCTTTGTACTTCCGGTTGCGAAAGTAAAACGGTGATTTCTTCGAAGCGTTCACCGAGGTTTTCTAATTTGGTCTGGATTGAGGGTTTCATAAAGGTTTATCGTAATTTGAAAATTTCCCGCGAGGCGGCAATGAGGTCGTGGCGTTCGTTAGCGCCGGCTTCGCGCAGTTGGGCGCAAGGCGTGTGGATCAGTTTGTTGGTTAAAGTATGCGCTAAGCGTTGTAAAACTTCATCTGCTGCTGCGCCGCTATTGAGTTGGCTGAGGGCTTTTTGCAAGGCGTCGTCGCGGGTGAGTTCGGCTTGTAATCGGTAATCGCGGATGGTTTCTTGGGCGCCTTGTGAGCGAAGCCAACCCAGAAAATGTTCGACTTTGGTGTCGATAATTTCTTCGGCTTGTTCAGCGGCGCGGCGGCGCGAGTCCATGTTTTGGTTTACGGTATGCTGTAAGTCATCGACGGTGTACAGGTAAACATCGCGTAATTGTTCGACTTCGGGCTCAATGTCGCGTGGTACGGCGAGATCGACCATGAACATCGGTTTGTGTTTGCGTTTTTTTATCGCGCTTTCGACTCGGCCTTTGCCCAAAATTGGTAATTGGCTGGCGGTGGAGGAAACCACAATATCGGCTTCGGCGAGATGGTCGGGGATTTCTGATAAGGCGATTGCGTAGCCATTAAATTGGCTGGCTAAGGCGTGGGCTTTATCGTAAGTGCGATTGGCGATGATGATGCGGCCGATGCCGTGTTGATGCAGGTGGCGTGCGGTTAGTTCGATGGTTTCACCGGCGCCAATCAATAGGGCAGTTTGGTTGCTGAGTTTGTCGAAAATTTGTTGGGCAAGCTGTACTGCGGCAAAGGCAACAGACACAGGGCTGGAACCTATGGCAGTGTCTGTGCGTACTTTTTTGGCGGCAGAGAAGGTGTGTTGAAACAATTTGCTGAGGGTTTTGCCTAAAGTACCTGCGTCGTAAGCGGCTTGGTAGGCGGTTTTCATTTGCCCTAGAATTTGCGGTTCGCCCAAAATCATCGAATCTAGGCCGCAAGCGACTCTAAACATATGACGAATTGTTTCATTATCGATATGACTGTATAGATAGGGCGTGAATTCGGCAGGTGTAATTTGCTTGGTATCGGCAATCCATTCCACTAGCGAGCTTTGATCAGTGCTGTTGGCGTGGTAATAAAATTCGGTGCGATTGCAGGTTGATAAAATCGCAGCTTCGCTAATGTCGCCGATATTAAGTAGCTTTTTCAATGTGTTATCTAAAACGTCTGCTGGAAAAGCAAGGCGTTCTCGAATTGCGACGGGCGCGGTGTTGTAGTTGATGCCGACGGCAAGAAGAGTCATTGGTTGCGAACAATTGCACAAGATAATTGGGTTATTCTAAGGAATGCGCTGTTTTTATCCAAATAGATTGAAACAGCAATCTAAATTTAGAAGCATTTTCTGATAATCTATATTTAAATTTTTTTTGCTTATAGGTCTTTAGCTGGCATGAATAGATGGATAAACATCGCAATACTTTTTTCTTTGGCAGGTTGCGCAGCGACGCCAGAAAAAGCGCCTGACGTGGATGTCAATTTGGTGCCAAGTGAGTCTATTGTTGCTGGCATCAATCACAATACAGTGATTGATGAAGAGGTTTTGTATTTGT
>CAIZCB010000174.1 GCA_903931355.1 uncultured Pseudomonadota bacterium | reverse complement strand
TTCAATCACATGGCCGTTACCATCCAGCATTAAGCCTTCTTGAATCGCATCATCTCGCCATTCGGCGCGAGCAAGGACTTGTTCAAGGCGATTGAGATGTTTAATCCCCGCTAAGCTAGGATTAATCGATAACAGCTGATCGCAAAACCGCGTGACAATACCTTGGCTTTGTAAGCTTGTCGGATATTGGGGATAAGGATGCAAGCTGAGTAAGCGAGTTGGGACAATAGGCTCTGGCTGACGATAACCACGACCACCCGAACCGCGAGTCATGATGATTTTTAATACACCGTGTTCGGTATTAGCGGTTAATTGCTGCGCTTCTTGCTGGAGTAATTGCCAATCGGGTGGCGGCAATAATAAACGCTGACAGCCTTCGGTCAGGCGTTGAAGATGTCTATCGAGGAATAAAGCTTTGCCTTGCAGGACTTCCAAGGTTTCAAACAGGCCATCGCCATATTGGAAACCTCGGTCGCTGACATCAACCAAGTGCCTGCTTTCGCCATTTAACAAAAACATCGGCAAACACTGGGTTGATTAATGACGTTTATTGATAACGTTTGAATACCAGAGTACCGTTAGTACCGCCAAAACCAAACGAGTTGGAAATCGCGACATCAATATTCATTTCTCTAGCGGTATTTGGTACGTAATCCAAATCACATTCTGGATCAGGATTTTCCAAGTTAATGGTTGGTGGCGCAATTTGGTGTTTAACGCTCAATGCCGACAAGACAGCTTCGATACCGCCCGCCGCACCTAATAAATGACCAATCATTGATTTAGTTGAGCTAACTGCTACTTTGTAAGCGTGATCACCTAAAGCGGCTTTCATTGCCATGGTTTCACCTAAGTCACCGGCTGGTGTTGAGGTGCCATGTGCATTGATGTAATCAACATCGCTAGGGTTTAATTTCGCATCGCGTAAGGCATTACGCATACAACGTGCCGCGCCTTCACCACCAACAGAAGGCGAAGTAATGTGATAAGCATCGCCGCTCATGCCATAACCGACTAATTCTGCGTAGATTTTTGCGCCACGGGCTTTCGCGTGTTCCAACTCTTCCAGAACCACCACACCAGCACCGTCACTTAAGACGAAACCATCACGATCACGATCCCAAGGACGACTGGCCGCTTGTGGATCATCGTTACGACGTGACAAAGCTTTTGCAGAAGCAAAACCGCCCATCGCTGTTGGTGAAGTCGTGCAACGCTCAGCGCCACCAGCAACCATCACATCAGCATCGCCGTATTTAATTAATCTCGCTGCATCGCCGATGTTATGCGTGCCAGTTGAACAAGCGGTAACGATGGCGAAGTTTGGGCCTTTCATTCCATACTTGATGGAAAGATTGCCAGAAATCATATTGATAATGTTGCCAGGAACAAAGAATGGCGAAATTTTTCGCGCACCGCCAGCAACAAAAGTGGCGTAGCATTCTTCAATGCCTGTGATACCGCCAATACCCGCACCAATCGCAACGCCAATCCGTTCAGCGTTTTCTTCGGTGACAATTAAGCCTGAATCTTCGATAGCCTGACAGCCGGCGGCTATCCCGTAATGAACGAAACCGTCCATACGCTTGGCATCTTTTTCAGAAATATATTCGCCGATATTAAAGTTTCTAATCACACCGCCAAAGGTGGTTGCAAAACTAGAAATATCGAATGAATCGATAGGGCCAATTCCGCTTTTACCGTTGATAATTCCATTCCAGGTATCGGCAACATTATTGGCTAAAGGAGTAACGGCGCCTAAGCCCGTTATAACAACTCGACGTGTGCTCACAGTAAACGACCGTTAAATTTAGAGACAAACAGGGGGGATAAGAGGAGTAGCAGGCTAGCGGAATATCCACTAGCCGCTTGGAACAACTTATTGCAAATTAGCGTTGATGTAATCAATTGCTAATTGAACTGTGGTGATTTTTTCAGCTTCTTCGTCTGGAATTTCGCATTCAAATTCTTCTTCCAGAGCCATGACGAGTTCAACTGTGTCTAAAGAATCCGCACCAAGATCGTCAACAAAAGACGCATCGTTTGCGATTTCTTCTTTTACGCCTAATTGTTCACCGACAATCTTTTTAACTCGTTCTTCGATATTACTCATATTTTTTTCCTCGAACAATGCGACCGTTTTATAAAAACTGCCGCCTTATCTTTAGTGTTGTTTTGATTAATTGGAATCTCGTCATAGGCGAACTGCCTTCCGACAAGGTTGATTATACTTGATGTTCTAAAATTTTCACAACCTCACACACAATTAGCTTATCGAAGTCTTAGCACTGAGATTTTTAATAATCTCTTGTAAAGGCACTAAATTCAGCTTGATACGAAACAAAATCGCCTGATTTTCCAACACCCCAAAGCATTCATAAGTACGCAACATAATGCTGGTGTTATTTAGGGTATTGTCTGCGGATTCGGGTAATTGCCTAACCAAAATATGCAATTTATCAGCGTTTTTTATCTGCCCTAAACTCCAACGATCAACTGAAATCTCATGCGAGGTGTAAACCATTGGGTTGCGCTTGAAATCATGATTTTCCAGTTGCGCTTTTTCGAGCAAAGCCCCAGAAGTTAAGCTACAAGGAAAAATTTCTGGGTATTTGGCGAAATTAACCAATTCATCAAAATAATCCGATTGCTCGGCTAATGAACCGGATAGAAAATTTTTGACATTACCATTCAACATCCATTTACGTTTCAAGAAAAAATCAGTTCCTGGCACCATCGTTTTATCAGGCAGCTTGCCCAATTCCGGCAACTGACTTAAATCCTCGTCCGCTAAAAATAACGGTACTTGAGTTTCTTTTTTATAGCCCAGCAAAATAGTTTTGCCACTAGCCTTCATCGCTACCCGATTGGTTAGCGTTAGCTCAGGAATGGTGTTGATTAAGGTTTTACGAATATCCAGTGTCAGCTCTTGCTTAGGCCTTAGCGCATTCACAAAGGTAATTTGATAATTGCTATAGCGCAGCTGATTTTCGGCAATGATTTGATCTTCATGCTGCGCTTCGCGATACAAGCGCATTTGATATTCGATTAAGGTATTGAGCTGAAAGCCCAACACAATCGGGCCTTTAAACGGATTGTGCGTAATCTGTAGCCACTTGTGTTTATCGTGAAACAGATTGAAATCATCCGAGGCATTGCGGGCAACCTCGATATGGATTTGATCAAAAATGAAAATTTGGTCTTTCATGTGATTGCACCGAGGTTGCGATGAACGTTTAAGGCAATTAGAACAAACCCAATTGCACCTGCGCCACTTCCGACATCATTTCTCGCGACCAAGGTGGATCTAACACCACTTCAACATTCACTGAAGCCACACCTGGCAAAACCCGTACACATTTCTCAACATCACTTTGAATCACCGGCCCCATGCCGCAGCCCGGCGCAGTCAAGGTCATTTGAATATGCACATCGTTACCGCCTTCAGG
>CAIZCB010000173.1 GCA_903931355.1 uncultured Pseudomonadota bacterium | reverse complement strand
TGCGCAAATTACCGACAGGGATGTATTTATTTTATTGGCTTGGACGGTTGATCTACAGTAGATTAGCGATCCCAGCTTCCAAATCTTGCTCACTACCTAAGCCGTTCGTGCTGAGCATGTCGAAGCATGAACGGCGATGATGGCGACAAACTCGGCTTTTCCATTCATCCTTCGACATACTCAGGACGAACGGAAAACCCTTAACTTACTGCTATGCGGCATTAACCGCCAACACATCAACGCCTTCCCAAACTCGCTCAGCGAATTCAGCATTGATTGCTGGCATGCCGTCTTTTAACCATTGCACCAAAATCTCGGCAACATTCGGATAAGTGATACGAACCGCGTGCGGATTGTGTAACCAATCTTCAATCACCGCTGCATCAATATCAAACATGGTGTGACCGTAACCCAATTGCTTTAAAGCCGCTGCATTAGAGATTTGCTCCATTTGCGCGTGTAACGGCTTAGCCAAAATCTTTTTACCCAATTGCAAGGATTCGCTGGCCAACTCAAAACCAGCGTTGCTGATAATTCCCGCACAATCGTAAACATCGTTTTGGAACCCTTCTCTGGAAAGCGGCTTGCAGATAATGTGCGGGTATTTTGAAGGGACGACGTGCGGTGAATAAACGTGGAATTCAAAATTCTCAAACGGTGCTAAATGTTGAATCACTTCGTGACTGTCTTCGAATGGCAGATAAACCACGATTTTGTTAGCTTGCACCGACTCTGGCACAGGGTGGGTTTCAATAATCGGCGGCAAAATCGGTTGACCAAAATGATGCCAATGCAAACCAACGCCAATATCCACCGGCGCAAAATAATTCATCACTTGATTAGCGATTGGGTCAGAACCTTCGCGCGGGATGTTGTGGCGGAAAGCATATTGATGACCGATGCCGATCACTTGCTTTTTCTGTCTTCTCGCCGCCCAAGCGGTGACGGGTTCAAAATCGCTAATCACTAAATCATAGCCACTTAAATCCAAGGCTTTAATATCGCGCATAAAGCTGATTGGCTGGGCTTCCAAAGCCGTTTTTAAATATGAAACTTGGCCTTTGTTGGTGTTAAAAGTCAGGCCAGCTTTAACCTGATAATCACCAAATATTTCCATATCGAAATATTTATCAGCAGGACGGCCGGTAAATTGAAACGTCACGTCAAAACCTGCCGCATAAAGCGCTTTTGCCATTACTCTGGCTCGAGTGATATGACCGTTGCCGGTACCTTGTACACCGTAGAATATTTTTGTCATTCGCTGATCCGCTAAATTTGCATCGAAACTTAGAGCCAATATTGCTAAAAGCCCCAAGCACTAGCACCTAGGATAGAAATGATTTATGACAGCGGGATGACGGATTTTTTATGGAATTGTGACAATCAAAATCATGCGATTACAGCCAACGCGCCTTTTTCAATCGCCAATACAGCAGGGCGCTTCCTAAAGTCACCACCGCAATCACCAACGGATAACTGTATTGCCATTCCAGCTCTGGCATGTGCTTAAAATTCATCCCGTACCAACTAAACACCATAGTCGGTATCGCTAAAATCGCGCCCCAGCCAGCCAGTTGTTTAACCACATCATTTTGTCTGACGGTCTCAAAAGTAAGATGGACTTGCATCGCTGCCAGCAACATTTCGCGCATACTGTGGATCGCTTGATCAATGCGTTTGATATGGTCGGCAATGTCGCGGAAATAAACTAAAACCTCTTTAGGAATTAGCTCGTTATGAAAACGCATCAATTCATTGCAAATATCAATCACCGGATTAATCGCGGTTTCTAATAACAGCAATTCACGCTTGAGTTTATAGAGGTCTTCCATGGTTTGCCGACTGGGTTTGTAGGCAAAAATCGCCTCTTCCAAAACATCGAAACGCGCCTGCAAACCATGAATCACCGGCATGTAGTTATCGACAATGAAATCCATAATCGCGTACAGAGCAAAACCTGGGCCTTTGCTTAATTGATTCGGCATCGCTTCGCAACGCTCGCGGACTTTGCTTAAACTTTTCGACGCGCCATGACGGACAGTGACCAAAAAACGCGGCCCTAAAAACAAATGCGATTCGCCAAATTCAACTTTGTCTTCGCCTAGATGGGCGGTGTGTAAAACGATGAATAAGGAATCACCGTATTCTTCAATCTTTGGCCGTTGGTGTGCAGAACAAGCATCTTCGATAGCCAATTCGTGTAAACCAAATTCTTCCTGAATTTTGCCGAGCAGTTCTTTGTTAGCCTCACGCAAGCCGAGCCAAATAAAAGTATTGTCGCGTTTTAACACTTCGCTAATGTCTTCTAAAACCACATCGCCAATCGCGATACCGTTTTCATAAGCGACGCATTTCATCACCATGTTGTGATTGATCGAATTCATCAACGCTGTTTCCTCATTTAGAAATGGTAATTTGCGGCGCACCTTTTTGAGCAAGATCGGCCATGGTCATTTGGAATATCTGGTGTAACAAACGAAAACCTTCGCGATTCCATTGATAGCCTGATTCGGCTTTTACCGCATAGTAAAAACCTTCGTAATACACAGAAAGATTGACATCATCAGGTTCGTGTTTAGAAACCGAAATTGCTAAGGTATGAATTGGATTTTCGCGAACTGCGGGGGTAGAAGGATGCTTATCGATAGCAAACTCTGGCTCGTCATCTAAATCACGACCAATAAAATTCAGGACATTGTAAAAACTACGTAGCCTGAAAAACCCATGCAACGGCAGTTCACCACCAGGATAATCGCCACGAATATCAACCATCACATCATTAATTGAGCCATTATCAGCTTCGTCGTTGAGCTTAATTCGCTCGTCGTTACTCAATAAATGCGGATCGTAATTGGTGAGAATAATATGCCCCGCCACTCGCTTAGTAAGCTTTAATTGCTTGCTTGGCAAATGCTCGACTTTGTATTCTTTCTGGAAATTAATCAGCTGTTCGCTAGTCATCGAAGTTTCGCTAACTACCCAGCTTTGATCAAACCATAATGGCTCGACAAACAAATTATGCCGATCCTGAACCGAGGAAAGATGAGTCACCGCTTGGCGAAATTGGCGATAGCCATCGACATCGTTTGGCTTGTTATTCAGCACATGCTCTTGGCCATTTTCTTTAATCCGCAATTCGCCAGCTAACAAGCGCAAAATCAAATCAACATCCGCACCTTGACGTAGCAACATGGTTAATTTGTTTTCTTGAAACGGGGTTAATAAGCGGCGCGTAAATTCTTCGCCTTCAATCGGCACGATACTGATGGTGGGATTTTCCGATACTGTGCCGCCAAAAATCGGCGTCATTAACGCGCCAGCTTCGCCAGTTAAAGCCGGGGTTGCGCCAGCATTGAATTGAAAGTTAAAGGTGGCGGCGATATTAGAAACGCCGGTGAAATGTAACGGTTGATGTTGATGAGCACGGGCGATGTTCAGCAACAACTGCTTGGATTGAATTTCAGTCGCGGTTTGATCATAGGCCATGACCGCGTGATCGAGAGCGATAGGGGAAAGGCAGGCTTGTAAGCTTAATGCGGTGAGGATGATTAACGGTTTGGCGACTAGGGATTTGGAAAGTGTCATAGCAATTTCATCAGTCAATACGACAGATCTTTAAAAAAGTATCTTTATACACTGAGAAAGTGACAGTTATCTGCCAATTTTTAAGCATAAGCAATCAAGCGTGTATCTTATCAATAGATATTTTTTAATCTACCAAGCAAAAACAGTATAAAGTTGTCGTTGTGTATTTTTTTTGGTACATTCAAAACATGAAACCAATACTTTCTGTTAATTTTTTTGCAACTGAATCCGGCAATGAACCTGTTAGAGAATGGTTAAAAGAGTTACTCGTTCAGGATAGAAAAATCATAGGTGAGGATATTAAATCAGTGCAATTTGGCTGGCCTCTTGGAATGCCGTTAGTCGATCATGTTGAAGGCGATATTTGGGAGGTGCGAACAAAACTAAATAACCGCATCGCTCGGGTGCTATTCGTCATCGACAATCAAACCATGATTCTTCTACATGGATTTATCAAGAAAGAACAAAAAACACCTAAACCAGAGCTAAATTTAGCAAAACAACGATTAAAAACCTTACGTGGAAAATCATGAATACACAAGACAACATTCATATCGGCACTAATTTTGACGACTTTCTTAGCGAAGAAGGAATGCTTGAAGAAGTAACAGCCGTTGCAACTAAGCGAGTTATTGCTTGGCAAATTTCACAAGGAATGGCGGCACTTAATTACAACAAAACGATAATGGCTAAAAAAATGCATACCAGCCGCTCATCGCTTAATCGTTTATTAGATGAAGAAGATACTAGCCTAACGCTTGCAACACTAATAAGTGCCGCAGCTGCACTTGGTAAAAAAGTAAAAATAGAGCTAGAGCCTGTTTGATAAACAGCTTAACGCTTTGTTATGCCAGCTAAAAATTATCAATAGGCATAAAAAATCCCGTTGCTAAGATTAACAACGGGATTTTTAAGCGTCTTACGCTGCGAAGTTAGCGTTAGCTACTTCCCAGTTTACCAATGCCCAGAATGCTTCTAGGTATTTAGGACGCAAGTTACGGAAGTCGATGTAGTAAGCGTGTTCCCAAACGTCACAAGTCAAAACAGGGGTTTGACCAGCAGTTAATGGGCAACCAGCGTTGCTAGTGCTTACTAATGCCAAGCTACCATCAGCATTTTTAACCAACCAAGCCCAGCCTGAGCCGAAAGTGGTGACTGCGCATTTGCTGAACTCTTCTTTGAATTTTTCAAATGAGCCAAAAGTTGCGTTAATCGCATCCGCCAAAGCGCCTGTTGGTTCGCCGCCAGCGTTAGGAGCCAAGCCATTCCAATAGAAAGTGTGGTTCCAAACTTGCGCTGCATTGTTGAAAATGCCGCCAGTTGATGTTTTAACGATTTCTTCTAAAGACAAACCTTCAAACTCGGTGCCTGGTACCAAGTTGTTTAAGTTGGTAACGTAGGTTTGGTGATGTTTGCCGTAGTGGTATTCGATAGTTTCCGCAGAGATGTGCGGTGCTAATGCGTCTTTTTCGTACGGTAATGCAGGTAATTCAAAAGTCATCTTTATTCTCCATGTTGAATGAACAGCAGCAGTTAGGTTAGGGCTAGAAGCCTTTGTGCCTAATTACCTACTATTATAATAAAGAATTATCGTAGAACACTAACCGAATGTGAGGAATCCCTATTCCTCGTTCCCACGCGCCGCGTGGGAATGCAGACCCACCGCGCTACGGTAACACTAAAACCAATCCCGAAACACCGGCAACAACCCCGTCAGCCCAGCATAATCTCGCGCACTGGAATACCGCCAATGCTCCGCTAAATCGACATAGCCACGCTTGACGGGGTTTAAATGGATGTAATCCAGCTTTTGCCGCAGCACTTCAGAATTATCGATTAACTGCGGATGACTACCTTCTTCCCACAGTTGATAGTTACGGTCGGTTTTATGGGCTTTGCGAAACCACTTAAGTTGCTCCAGCAAACGCTCAGCCTTAGCTGCTTGTAAATAATCAATCAACTGGCGAGCAGTGTAGGATTTGAAATGGGCAAGGCGGGTAAATCATCGGCTTGTACCAGCATGTGCAAATGGTTTTCCAAAATGACGTAACCATAAATACGCCAGCCGTGTTGTTGCTGGCGGTAAAGCAAAGCATCCAGTACGATTTGCACCGTCGCTGGCCGAGTGAACAGCGGTATCCAGTTCAGTACGGTGCAGGTTAGAAAGTGCGGATGTTCGGATTGGAGAATACGGTAACGGCTGCGGCCCATGGTTTTGATTTGGTTGGTTTGCTTAGCCTTATGTTACCGCTGGCGGAGGGTGTCCTAGATTTTGTGTAAACGGAATTTAAATTATCAGCTCAACATCCGATCTTCAAATTGGATAGTAAACCGATTGAGAGCGGCTTTCCAGTCACGCAATGGCATCGTCCATTTCTTACTAATATTCATCAACGCCAGATAAAATAATTTCATAACAGCCTCATCATTAGGAAATGAGGCTCTATTTTTGGTGATTTTACGTAAGCTCATGTTGACCGACTCAATCGCATTGGTGGTATAGATAATGCGCCGGATTTCAGGCGGATAGTCAAAGAATGGGATGATTCGATCCCAGTTGCGTCGCCAGCTTTGAGCAATGGGTGGATAAGCCTCGTTCCATTTAACCTCGAATTCGGTCAGCTTCTGCTCGGCTTCATCAACGGTAGCCGATTGATAGATTGCTTTTAAATCAGTGGCCACCTCGGCACGTCGCTTCCAGCCTACGAAATTCAAGCTATTACGCACCAAATGCACGATGCACAATTGCACAGCCGCTTTCGGATAGACCGCTTCAATCGCCTCGGGGAAGCCTTTCAATCCATCGACACAGGCAATAAAGATGTCTTGAATGCCGCGATTCTTAAGTTCGGTGACGACTTGTAACCAGAACTTGGCCCCTTCGGTTTGGGCTATCCATAAGCCCAGTACTTCTTTTTCTCCGGCCATATTAATACCGATCGCCAAATAGATAGCTTTGACGCGCACAGCGCCAGTATCGCGGACTTTGACATGGATACAATCCAGATAAACGATAGGAAAAATAGGATCAAGTGGGCGTGATTGCCAGGCTTTTACCTCATCATTGACGGCATCAGTCACCGAGGAAATCAGCGTCGGTGATACCTCTGCGCCATACATTTCAGTTAGATGGCTTTGAATTTCCCGGACAGTCATACCACGCGCATAAAGCGAAATGATTTTGTCATCAAAGCCAGTCCAGCGTGTCTGATGTTTGGGTATTAACTGCGGTTCAAAGCTGCCAAGGCGATCACGCGGTATTTCGATGGGTAATTCACCAAACTCACCTTTGAGCGTCTTTTTACTTTTACCGTTACGGGTGTTGCCGCTAGGATTAATAACAGGGTTGTGTTTGCTGTGGCCTAGATGTTCAGCCATTTCAGCTTCCAAAGCGCGTTCAACAATCGCTTTGGTTAGCTGCTTCAGTAAACCATTTTCACCTATCACGTCTTCGGGTTTTTTATAGCCTGACAATAAGGCATCTATCAGGTCGGTAGGGATTGATTTTGTTTCGGTCATTTTTTACTCCTCGCAAAGTAACGACAGTTTCCTGCCAAGTGACCGTTTACACAAAATTATTTATACCCTCCGCTGGCGCGGTTAATCTGCATTCCCACGCAGCGCGTGGGAACGAGGAAACTTAGAATTCATCGTATCCATCCCACTTATCTCTACAAACAAAGCCTTCTTCCCGCATTTTTTTAATAAAACCTGGACCATCACCAATAAGATAACTACCATCATTTGACTTACTACCATCATTTGGACCAGCTAATATTGGAGAACTAAACTCTTTCTTATGCAATTTAAGACATTCCCGACCTAATCCATTACGCTTTGCCTCACCAAGATTCATATGCGTTATGGTGTAAACATCGAAAGATTCATAATTGCCATAATCTTCTTCATGACAACTTAGAGTAAATCCACCAAGGCAACGATTGCCTTCATAGACTTTAATTTCACAACCAGAGTCATCAATTTCTATCGAATAACACTTGCCGTTTTTACCTTGAACTTTATGCATCAACTTCTCATCTTCTATTTAAAATAACAAGACACCAACACAACCATCGAGACAAGTACTGACGGTATGTCCAGCGACAAC
>CAIZCB010000172.1 GCA_903931355.1 uncultured Pseudomonadota bacterium | reverse complement strand
GGCTCGCCAATCACTAAACCAAATTCTTCATTCGGTAAATCTTGCTCAGTGCCCTCTTCCATGCCTAATGGCGCGATGCACAAAGCTTCGATTTCCGGCGCTAGACCTGGCACCGCTGGCATAGCAGTTTCAACGCCAACATAGTAAGCCGCTGATGTACCGCCTTTAATCCGCACCCCTTTACCTTGGCGAACAAAACCAAAATACGACGCACCACGCGCTACCGCTAAGTCCAAATCAGCGCCTTGCAACAATCTTGCCGCCGGTGCTTGTTCAGCTTGTAGCCATTGATTGAGAGTTTGCATTAAGCGTTCTGACAAAACGCCGGCTTTAAACACCCCGCCGTTAAACAACACACTGGTTGGATGCAAGAAACTGGCTTGATCTGGCAGATTGATGTCTTTTAAATCATTAGCCGCGCCAATTTGACGCGATAAAAACGCCGCTAAATGACGAGTAATTGCCGCATCTTGTGCATAAGGCAAACCGGCGCTACGCAAACCACTACGCGGCTTAACCGCCGGTCTATCAGCGGCATTAACCACCGGCAAGAAGCCTTCGACTAACACCCGATTCAGCTCTTGACGATTTAATTCACTGCGTAACGTGCCGCCGATTAACGATGAGCCACGGCTGGCAATCACTAATGGAATCGCCTCTAGCTCAGCTTGGCTGAACAATTTTTCTTTAGCTTCGCGGCAAGCATGGGTTAAGGCTTGGATTTGCCACGCTTCCAGACGCTTGCCGGTTTCGGCTTCGATTTTAGCTTTGACGGTGTAGGCCAAAGCCAAATCCATATTGTCACCACCCAGCAAAATATGGTCGCCGACCGCAACTCGGGTTAACTGCAAATTGCCTTGTTCTTCAGTTACCGCAATTAACGATAAATCGGTAGTACCGCCACCAACGTCGATCACCAAAATCACGTCACCGACTGCCACATGACTACGCCAATCGCCTTCGCTGTTTTCAATCCAGCTGTATAAAGCCGCTTGGGGTTCTTCTAGCAATACCGCTTGCTGCAAGCCGATAGAGCGAGCCGCTTCAACGGTTAATTCACGCGCAGCAGGATCAAATGACGCTGGAACAGTGATAGTTAAATCTTGTTGGTTTAACGGATGTGCTGGGAATTGATAATTCCAAGCATCACGCAAATGTTGCAAATAGGCTTTGCTGGCAATAAACGGTGAAATCCGGCTGACATCATCCGGCGCTTCCGATGGCAATATCGCTTGTTTGCAATCAACACCAGCATGACATAACCAGCTTTTCGCACTGGCAACCAAGCGAATCGGGGTTTTGCTGCCTAGATTACGGGCAATATCACCGACTAAATAATCGGCTTTATTGGTCCAAGGTAAAGCGCTGGAGCCTTCGCTGATTTCGGCTTCGTGCGGCAAGTAAACAAACGATGGCAATTGCAATTTATCTTCAATCACGCCGGGCGCGGTTAATTGCGGCACCGCTAAGACAGTGGGAATCGCTTGTTCGTCAGCGGTGGTTAAGTCGAGATACGACAGTACGCAATGAGTCGTGCCTAAATCGATACCGACGGAATAACGGGCGGCTTGGCTCATAGCTCTACCTCAGCAGCAGCGATGATATTCGGGTTATGGCCTTCAGTCAGTTTCGGCAAATTCACTTCGGTCACTTGCCAACCCTTATGCACCAAAGTACCAGTAAACGGCGCTTGGCCAACGATATTACCGGTTAAACGAAACGCTGCCGCATCAAAACCAGCGTTTAAAGTGACTTTGCTACCTTCTTGGTCTTGGCTAACTGGCGCTAGTTTGAAATGCTCGTTAATGGCTTTCGCGCAGCCTTGGTGAACGATACGCGCCGCAGCGCCAATATCAGCATCGGCATGGACGCCCATATCTTCTTTAATGAAGTCGATAAAACGGGCTTCTTTTTGCAAGATGTTCAATAACTGTAAAGCGGCGTCAGAAGTGGCTTGTTTTAAAATCACTGGCTCTGGTGCCGGTGCTTGGATAATCTTTTCAACTTCGACGATTTTTTCAACTTCAACAATTTTCTCGACAACTTTGATTTCTGGCGCTGGCGGTTGAATCGCCGCGACTTTTTTTACAACGGCGACTGACGATAAATAATGAAATCCAGCTAATCAGCAACAATAAGACCAATACCACCACGGTACCG
>CAIZCB010000171.1 GCA_903931355.1 uncultured Pseudomonadota bacterium | reverse complement strand
TATTGCAACTGTTAAAGCAGTTTAGCGTGTGATTACGGTTATCAAGCTTGGTGGTAGCTTGTTGCAAGGTGACGATTTAATGCCTTGCCTTGCAGCGGTTGAAAAGTTGGAAGGACAAAAAATCATCGTGCCGGGTGGTGGTTTATTTGCCGACCAAGTGCGTGCCGCGCAAGCCTATTGGCAGTTTGATGATAGAGCGGCGCATCAAATGGCGATATTGGCGATGCAACAGATGGCGGTGTTATTGCAAAGCTTAAAGCCACAGTTTTCGCTGATTGATAAACTCGACGCGGCTTTGCCTGAGATCAGTATTTGGTCACCGTCTATCGGTGATTTAGACCAAGCAGGCATACCAGCAAGCTGGGATATTAGTTCCGACAGTTTAGCGGCTTGGTTGGCAGGGCGATTGATTGCCGAGCAACTGATTTTGATTAAATCTACTGAAATTGACCCTAAACTCAGCCTAGAACAATTACAACAGCACGGCATAATTGACGCGGCTTTTTGCCAATTCGCCGCAGCACTTAATTGCCCGATTCGGGTGATTAATAAACACAGCTTTATCTCATCCTATGATTAATCTGATTAAATCTTTGCTAAGTAAACCAATGCGTAACGCCTATTACCAAGGCCGCGAGTCGCTATTGGGCGATCATAAACGCGATATTGTCGTGGTACAGGTCGATCAGGCTTGTGAAAGCTTAAAAGAAAGCCGTGATCAATTTGTCGATGCTTTAGAAAAATTTAAAACCATCGTTCGTCTGGATGACACGCCTTTAGAACAACGCTATCAGCATTTAAAAAAACGCTACGATCACTGCCGCTATAAAGCCGAGCAAGTCAGCCAAAGAATCAAAGCGATTGAAGATGTCAGCGAAGCCTTATTTGCCGAATGGGAAGCGGAATTGGAGTTGTACAGCAATCGCGCCTTAAAAGCTCGCAGTCAGCAACAGCTGAAAAAATCTCGCCAGCAGTACGGTCGATTATTAAAAGCCTTGCAGATAGCGGAAACGCGGATGCATCCGGTATTGGCGGCGTTTCAAGATCAAGTGTTATTTTTAAAGCATAATCTCAATGCCCACGCGATTGCGGCGTTACGGCATGAGTTTGTCGAGATTGGTGTGGATATATCGAAGCTGATTGATGTGATGGAGAAAACCATTTCTGAGGCCAGTCAGTTTGTTTCGATCTTAGTCGATCAAAAACAACTGCCAGCCCCAGCAAGGCAAAAGCGTCTTACATAGAGTGCATTTTGTAATCTATGCGATGTGGATTAGCATTGTCGCGTTGATCAGGGGTTTTCTTACGGTTTTGATCAATACGCTCTTGTGAGTATTGGCTAATCATTTGTTCCCAATTAGCGAATTTTTCATAATCTTTGCTACCGCTGGCTTTACGTTTTTCAAACAACTCTTTACCGGCAGCAATCAATTGATCAGGGGTTTTACCATCGATGGCATCCATAAATTCGCCGTTGTCTTTAATGTCGTCACGCAAAGTCCAGAATGACACTTCAAACTCGATGCGTTGATCAAGTGGTAAACGCTCTTTGATTTGACTGATAGAACGATTAACGGTTTTCATACTGCTGCCATTGATCTGTTGGCTTTTGTTACAACCGACCAGTAATGTGCACGCTATCAAAACTAAAGCAGCTGATGATTTCTTCATGATTTAAGCTCCTCGGTGGCTAAATAAACAATCCCGAAAATTATATTTATAATGTGGAGTTTCGGGCTATTAAACAAACTAAATTACTTGGGAATTATAAACCCAAGGCCAAATATTATGCTGGAATTTATCCAACTTCTTAAACAGCGTTACCAGACAGTGCTCGCGACACTGGATAGCAAAAATCCGCTGTTTTTTGATTATCAGCAGCGGGTTGAGCAACTGCTATACGGCGAAGCGTTTATCCGTAAAGGCCAGCTGATCGAGAGTTTACCGCAATTTCCATTACAAATTGCCGTGATTGGCCCCACCCAAGCCGGTAAAAGCTCAGTGGTTAATCAACTGCTCAATACCGATCAGGCTGGGGTTAGTCCCTTAGCCGGTTACACGGTACATCCGCACGGTTTTTGTCACGGCGTAAGCCTCAACGATTGCAGTGGTTTACAACAATATTTTGGCCGTTTCCAATGCTTGCCCGAAGCGGTTTTAAACCGTCATCGCTACGATTGCTACAGTCTTAATACCGTATCTAATCGCTCAAACTTACTTCCCGATTGCGTCATTTGGGACACACCGGATTTTGATTCCATCGATGCCGCTGATTACCGCGAAGGTGTCATTAGAACCATCGCCTTGGCTGACATCATTGTTCTGGTGGTCAGCAAAGAAAAATACGCCGATCAAGCGGTTTGGGAAGTGATGCAAACCATCGCCCCTTTCAAACAACCGACCTTGATTTGCCTAAACAAACTCAGTCCAGACAGCGAAGCACTACTGGTGCAATCGCTACAACAAAAATGGCAACAACATCGCTCTGATGCTTTACCGCAAATTGTCCCGCTGGCGTTTCAAAAACAATCAGCAGCACCGAATTGGCCGACTAACGCCAATCAAGCTTTAATCAAACTGCTTAAACAAGTCGATCCTAAAAAACAGCCGCAAAACCAACAACAATTACTAAAACACTATTGGCCGCTGTGGTTAGAACCGGTATTTGCCGAACATCATGCTGAACAGGTTTGGCAAACCATGGTCGATCAAGCGGTTAAACAAGCGGTCAAACACTATCAACGTGATTATTTAGATCACCCGCATCATTACCAAACCTTCCAAAACGCACTGCTTAATTTACTGAAATTATTAGAAATTCCTGGATTCGCTAACATTATTAGTAAAAGCCGTCGCATCATGACTTGGCCGGTTCGCAAGCTGGTTGCATTTGGCAAAGACAAATACCAAATCAATCAAAGTCAAGAGCTTACCGTGCTTTTTCAAATTGGCGAACATTTGATGATTCAGTTGGCAGACCAATTGCTAGAGAAAGCTGAAACCGAGGCTGTGCCAGCCAGTTGGTGGAAAGAAACCGCGATTAGTTTAAGAACCAAAAAGCCTTTATTACTGCAAAATTATCAACAAGCGGTCGCTCATTATCACGACAACTTCCAACAAGATGTCGATGCCGCCGCCCACCGTTTGTATTACAAACTGCAACAACAACCCGCCACCCTTAACAGCTTACGCGCTACGCGAGTGACCACCGATTTAGCCGCCATGCTGTTAGCGATTCAAACTGGCGGGATTGGCGTTCATGATTTGGTGCTGACGCCAATGATGCTGACCATTACTTCTTTATTGGCAGAAAGCGCTATGGGTAGTTATATGCAGCGGGTCGAAGCTGAATTGAAACAGCATCAACTCAACACCGTTAAAGCCCGCTTGTTTGAAGATTATTTACGCGACCGCTTGTATCAACTGCCGCAGCAAAGCCAAGCGCCACAACGCTTTAACATCAGCCAACAGCAATGCCAAACCGCAGAACATCAGCTTAAAGAGAAAAAACATGGCTTACGATTACTCTAATTTGCTCGCTCAAGCGCAACACTGGGCCGAAGCAGCAATCAGCGAAGGCCAAATCAGCCATGCTCAAGCGCAAGATTTGTTGGCTTTAGACGCTCGAAGTACCGACAGTTTATTTGTTTCCGATTTAGCCAATGGCGCTAAGCCGTTAATCGTTGCTTTTATGGGCGGCACCGGCGTTGGTAAAAGCTCGTTATTAAATCGCTTAGCTGGACAAGCTATCGCCAAAGCCGGTGTCGAAAGACCCACTTCGCGTGAAGTCACCCTTTATCACCATCAGTCGTTGTCCTTAAAACAGCTGCCGGCCGGTTTACCGCTAGACAAAATCAAAATCAGCCAACACAACGATGCCAGCAAAAGCGCGTTGGTGTGGATTGATATGCCCGATTTCGACAGCATCGAACAGGGCAATAAACAGCTGGTTTTAGACTGGTTGCCGCATATCGATGTCTTGCTATACGTGGTTAGTCCCGAACGCTATCGCGACAATAAAGCTTGGCAAATGTTGTTAGCCGAAGGTGAAAAACACGCTTGGCTATTTGTGATGAATCAATGGGATAGGGGATTGCCGCAGCAATTTGATGACTTAAAACGCCAATTAGCTGTAGCCGGTTTTGATAATCCGCTGCTATTTCGCACCAGTTGTGCCGAACCGGAACAGGACGAATTTAATGCTTTACTCAGTCAGTTACAGCAACTAGCTGGCAGTCATCAACTCGAACAACTAGCCCAACGCAGCCATGAAATTCGTCGCCAACAATTGCAAACCGCTTTGCAGCAATTAGCAAATCTATTCAAACATCGCGACTACCCACAATTACAACAGCAATACCAAACCGCTTGGCAAACCACCGAACAAGGACTGAAACAAGGCTTGGCTTGGCCATTACAACAAATGGCGCAAAGCCTAGTTGAAACCGTCACCATCAACCAACAACACAGCCTTTGGGATGCCTGGGCGCAAACTCAGCTCGATGATTTACTCGATAATTTAAGCTTACAAGCCAATCAATTAAACATAGCCGTCAAGCCGCTGAAAACCGCATTAAACAACTTAAAACCACAAGCCGAAAAAACCGTCCGTTACTACACCGAGCTATCAGCCAGACAAGCCTTACTCAAACCCGGTAATGGCTTGCAACGGTTTTTATTAGGCTTGACAGCGATTTGTGAAACGCTATTGCCATTAACCGCGATGGCGGTGGTCGGCTATCAAGTCTTTTCTGGTTATTATCAAAGCGCTGTCGAAACCAAAGCCTATTTAGGTAGCGAATTTGCGATACACAGTGGTTTATTGATCGCTTTAAGTTGGCTGATACCGTTTTTCCTGAATAAAAAACTACAACCGTCACAACAAAAAGCCGCTTTAAATGGTTTGAAAAAAGGACTTGAACAAGCTTTGCTGACCATTGATAACGACATCCAACAAAGCTTGAAACAACAGCAACAGCGCAATGATGAGTTATTAAGACAAATTCAAAACCTAATCCAAACTAATCAATCCGTCACCGCCGTTAGCATTGAAAAAACCAGCGATCTTTCGCGGATGTTGGTGGGTAGCCAAAAACCGTAGGCACGAATAAGCGTCAGCGTTTCGGGCACTCG
>CAIZCB010000170.1 GCA_903931355.1 uncultured Pseudomonadota bacterium | reverse complement strand
AGGGAGGCTAAAGCCTCCCTTTTGTTATTTCTTTGGGTTTTTTCGGTATAAAACCGCAATTTGGCCAATAGATTGAATTTGTTCAGAAAGGGTTTGAGAGCAGATTTGTTCGCTGATGATTTTACGATCATCACGTTCTGCACGAATTTTAACTTTGATTAATTCGTGGGTATCTAAAGCAAGGTTGATTTCTTTGATAACCGCTTCTGTTAACCCAGCTTGTCCAATCATGACAACAGGATTTAGTGAATGCGCTTGCGCTTTCAGTTTTTTCTTTTGGATAGGATTCACTCTGTTTCCTTTTACTTTAAAATCTCAACAATTTTACACCAATAGAGCAAATGTCACGCAGCAAAAGTAGCCAGCAATGGATGCAGGAACATTTTCATGACGAGTACGTCAAAAAGGCCCAAGCACTTGGTTATCGCTCAAGAGCGGTTTTTAAGTTGCAAGAAATCCAAGAAAAAGATCATCTGATTCGCCCAGGTATGAATATTGTCGATTTAGGCGCGGCGCCTGGCGGTTGGTCTGAATATGTACGGACTATCGTTAGCAAAAAAGATAAGGTGATCGCTTTAGATTTATTGGAAATTGATCCGATTGACGGGGTCGATTTTATCCAAGGCGATTTTCGAGAAGATGATGTACTCGAACAACTTTATAAAGTACTTGATAATCAGCCTGTGCACTTGTTATTGTCGGATATGGCACCCAATATGAGTGGTAATAAAGAAGTCGATCAGCCGCGATCAATCTATTTAGGCGAGTTAGCGTTAGACGCCGCCAATACAATGTTGGTAAAGGGTGGTACATTCTTGATTAAAATGTTCCAAGGTGCTGGATTCGATGAATTTTGCAATCAGGTTCGAGGTAGTTTTACATCGGTTGTAATTCGTAAACCGAAAGCTTCCCGTCCACGTAGCAATGAAGTCTATATTTTGGCAAAAGGGTTTAAATAAGCTGGGTCAAGCTTATCTAGCGAGTATTCCTGATACAATTACTCGGTTTTCTAATACTAGGGCTGTTCTAGGCCGGAGCGCGTAACTTGAGCGATATGATAAAAAATTTAGTTTTGTGGGTCGTCATCGCAGTGGTACTGATGGCGGTATTCAATAATTTTGGTTCCAAATCGATTCGTAACGACTCGACGCTGTCTTATTCGCAGTTGATTGACGCTGTAAAAGCCGGCCAAGTCCAGCAAGTTGCTATCTCAGACAACATGATCAAAGGCAAAATGCAGGCCGGCGATAAGTTTAAAACTTATATGCCTAACGACCCGCATTTAATTGATGATTTGTTGGCTAATGGGGTTGAAATTAGCGTTCAACCGCCGGAAGAGCCTTCCTTGTTAATGCAGATTTTCGTTTCCTTTGGGCCGATTTTGTTGCTGATTGCGGTTTGGGTGTTTTTCATGCGCCAAATGCAAGGTGGCGGCATGGGCGGTCGCGGTGGTGCGATGGGCTTTGGCAAAAGCAAGGCCAGAATGCTGGAGCAAGATCAAAATAACGTCACGTTTGCCGATGTTGCAGGTTGTGATGAAGCCAAAGAAGAAGTCGAAGAAATGGTCGATTTCTTAAGAGATCCCTCTAAATATCAAAAATTAGGCGGCAAAGTGCCACGCGGCGCTTTGATGGTTGGCCCTCCAGGAACCGGTAAAACTTTGTTAGCAAGAGCGATTGCTGGCGAAGCCAAAGTACCTTTCTTCACTATTTCAGGTTCTGATTTCGTTGAAATGTTTGTGGGTGTCGGTGCATCTCGGGTGCGCGATATGTTTGAACAAGCTAAAAAACATGCGCCTTGCATTATCTTTATTGACGAAATTGATGCTGTTGGTCGTTCGCGTGGCGCTGGTTTAGGCGGTGGTAACGATGAACGTGAACAAACCTTAAACCAATTATTGGTTGAAATGGATGGCTTTGAAGGTCATGAAGGTATTATCGTTATTGCTGCGACTAACCGTGCTGACGTATTAGATAAAGCCTTATTAAGACCAGGTCGTTTTGATCGTCAAGTTGTGGTTGGTGTGCCTGATGTTAGAGGTCGTGAGCAAATTCTAAATGTTCATCTTAAAAAAGTACCGGCTGCTGATGACGTAAAAGTTAAATACATCGCCCAAGGTACCCCAGGTTTTTCAGGTGCTGATTTAGCTAACTTAGTGAATGAAGCTGCGTTGTTTGCTGCTCGTCTAAACAAGCGTGTGGTTAGCATGTCTGACTTAGAAAAAGCCAAGGACAAGCTGATCATGGGTGCTGAAAGACGCTCTATGGTAATGGATGAAAAAGAGAAAAAAATGACCGCTTATCATGAAGCAGGTCATGCCATCGTT
>CAIZCB010000169.1 GCA_903931355.1 uncultured Pseudomonadota bacterium | reverse complement strand
CCGATCATTGAATCATAGTAAGGCGGTACTTTGTAACCATTATAGATATGCGTCTCACAACGAATACCTGGGCCACCTGGCATATGGAATTGATCAATTGTGCCTGGGCTAGGCATAAAGTTCTTAGGATCTTCAGCATTTAAACGGCATTCAATCGCATGACCGGTAAAAGTGATTTGATCTTGAGTCACTGATAAAGGCAAACCAGCTGCAATCCGCAATTGCTCTTTAACAATATCAAAACCAGTAATCATTTCAGTAACAGGATGTTCAACCTGAACCCGAGTATTCATTTCAATAAAGAAGAACTGGCCTTTTTCATATAAAAACTCAAAAGTACCCGCGCCTAAATAACCGATTTCACGACAAGCTAAAGCACAACGCTCGCCCATCTGTTTACGCTGTTCATCAGTAATGCCCGGCGCAGGTGCTTCTTCAACTACTTTTTGATGGCGACGTTGCATAGAACAATCACGCTCACCTAAGTGAATTGCGTTGCCATGGGAATCAGCTAAGACTTGAAACTCGATATGACGAGGATCTTCTAAAAACTTTTCCATGTAAACCGTGCTATTACCAAATGCTGTGCCGGCTTCGCCTTTAGTCAAATTAATCGAACTAATCAACGCCGCTTCAGTATGCACAGTACGCATACCACGTCCACCGCCGCCGCCAGCTGCTTTGATAATCACAGGAAAACCAATTTCACGAGCCATTTTTAAATTGGTCTCGTCATCATCACCCAGTGGGTCACCGTTACCTGGCACACAAGGAATACCGGCCGCTTGCATGGCTTTTTTAGCCGAAATTTTATCGCCCATCATCCGAATGGTTTCAGGTTTAGGGCCAATAAATACAAAACCGCTTTGACTTACTTTTTCAGAAAAGTCCGCATTTTCTGACAAAAAGCCGTAGCCCGGATGGATAGCCTGTGCATCAGTCACTTCTGCTGCACTAATAATGGCTGGAATATTAAGATAACTATGAGCCGAAGCAGCTGGGCCAATACAAACCGCTTCATCTGCTAAACGCACATGTTTCAAATCGCGATCAGCTTCAGAATAGACAGCAACGGTTTTAATACCTAATTCACGACAAGCTCGCAAAATCCGCAAAGCAATTTCGCCGCGATTGGCGATAACAATTTTTTCAAACATAGACTAAACCTCTGTGTCGATTATTCGATGATGAACAAAGGTTGACCGTATTCAACTGGTTGGGCATTTTCAACCAAAATTTGTTTAATTTTGCCGCTTTTATCCGCTTCGATTTGGTTCAAAATTTTCATCGCTTCGATAATGCACAAAGTTTGACCAACTGTAACTGATTGACCAACTTCTGCAAATGGCGCTGATTCTGGTGAAGCTGAACGATAGAAAGTACCTACCATTGGCGATTTAACCGCATGACCAGTGATTTTTTCTTCCCCAGATGCTGCAACGGGTGCCGCTGCCGCTACAGGCGCTGCAGCCGCAATAGCAACCGGAGCTGCGTGTTGAACAGCGACGTTTGAAGAATAGCGACTAATGCGAACCGACTCTTCACCTTCGCTAATTTCTATCTCAGCAATATCGGATTCTTCGATAAGATCGATAAGTTTTTTAATTTTTCTAATATCCATTGTTCTGAGTTCTCTCTATTAATATCTGATGAGCGGCATCTAAAGCCAATTCGTAACCTCTAGCACCCAATCCACAAATAACACCCACAGCTACATCTGAGAAATAGGAGTGTTGTCTGAAGGGCTCACGAGCATGTACATTTGATAAATGCACTTCAATGAAGGCAATTTTGGTAGCCAGCAATGCATCACGGATTGCAACGCTGGTATGAGTGAAGGCAGCTGGGTTAATGATGATGAAATCCACACCTTTATGATAGGCGAGATGAATTTGCTCAACAATTTCGTGTTCGGCATTGCTTTGCAAAAAATCAAGTGTATGCCCCAACCTACCGGCCAACTGTTCAAGGTTGACCTGAATATCTTTTAAAGTTTTATTGCCGTACAACCCCGGCTCCCGAATACCTAACATATTCAGGTTGGGGCCATTTAGAACAGTAATTTGCGCCATACGGTGTTGAACCGGTAAATAAACAAGGTGGCGAATTCTGCCTAATTTGAAGGTTTTTGTCCAGATAAACCAACTTTTTCAGAAAATTGGCACTATTTGATTAAGTTTTCATCAAACAAATGAGGACAAGATAGCAATTAACTCATTTCGTGATAACTGACCTGTGTGACGATGAGAGATTTGACCTGTAGGATTGAGAACAATAGTAAAAGGTACTGCGTTGGCTGTATTACCTAACTGTTTTGCGAGTGCAATGCCACCATCACCCGCAACTAATTGCGGATAATTATTTTCT
>CAIZCB010000168.1 GCA_903931355.1 uncultured Pseudomonadota bacterium | reverse complement strand
TTCAAGGCGGCTATAATAGCAGCATTGACGTTATCAGTAATCAGTAAACACAGACCTATTACATGATAAGTCACAGAGGCTGTTCCCCCAATTTATCGTTCAAGAGGGTCATTAAGCGGCTAGAGACAATGGGTTTAGTTATATAATCATCCATTCCAGCCGCCAGGCATTTGTCACGCTCGCCTTCCAGCGCATTTGCAGTGAGTGCAATCACGGTTTGACGGGGTAAGTTTTGCCGGGATTCCAATAAGCGCAGTTCCCGCGTGGCGGTGTAGCCATCCATAACCGGCATGTGGCAATCCATAAAGACCAAATCATACCGGCACTGTTTTAGTTTATCGAGGGCAAGCTGACCATTCTCTTCTACATCGGGAACAATGTTAAATTTTTTCAGCTTGGCTACAATCACTTTTTGATTGATTTTGTTATCTTCGACGACGAGCACTTTTTTGTTTTGATAATTGGGCAGGTTGGTTTCTGCATCTACTGGCGGATTATTAGAGTCTGGGTTTTGCTTACGGCCTTTGAGGGCATTAACAATGGCATCGTAAAGCTGCATTTGTCGCAAGGGTTTAAACAGGCGCTGGATAATGCCGGTTCCTTGATAGTCAGCTGGCTCAATCTGATTATCGGATGATAATAAAATAATAGGCAGGTGGGTTAACGAAGGAATTTGAGTGAGACATCTTGCAAACGTTAAGCCATCCATTACCGGCATTTGCATATCCAGTAAAATGAGATCCAAGGATATGTTTTGTAGTGTTGACGTCTGCAATTGCATGAGTGCAGCACTGCCACAATCGGCTTCACTGACCGTCAATCCCCAGCTTTTTAGATAAGTGTTCAGGATTTTGCGATTCGTTGTATTATCATCCACAATCAATATCCGTTTACCGGAGAGATCATTGGTGTGTAGTGAAATACGAGGGTCATCAGACTCACTATTTGTGAGCGGTAAGGTAAACCAAAAACAGGAACCTTTGCCTGGGATACTGCTAACGCCAATTGTCCCACCCATGTGTTCTACTAGTTTTTTACTGATGGAGAGACCTAAGCCCGAACCACCAAAACGTCGTGAAGTAGCACTATCTGCCTGAACGAAAGGCTCAAATAGGCGTGCTAAAGTGGCCTCAGAAATACCAATGCCGGTATCATGTATTTCAAAACGTAATTGCTCGGTACTATTTTCAACGAGTGGCTGGATGATACTCACAGAAACCTCGCCTTGCTCAGTAAATTTAACCGCATTACTGATTAAATTGATTAACACTTGCCGGATACGCATGGGATCGCCTCGCCAGATTAGCGGCATGCTGGTGGGCAATAAACAGTTTAACTCCAGTCCTTTAGCAAAGGCGCGATTGGAGGTTAATATACAAACATCCTCGACTAAATCGACCAGATTAAAATCAACGTGTTCCACTTCAAGCTTATCGGCTTCTAATTTGGATAAATCCAGAATATCGTTGATGATTTCCAGCAGGGCTTGCCCTGAACTGTGAGCTGTTTTAACCCAATCCAGCTGAGTCTGTGACATGGATGTTTCACTGAGTAAATCCAGCATACCTAACACGCCATTCATCGGAGTCCGGATTTCATGACTCATATTGGCTAGAAATTCCGATTTTACACGAGTGGCCTCCTCAGCAATCTCTTTGGCTTTAAGTAAGGCGGCTATTGACTCGTGTTCCTGGGTGATGTCATTAAATGCTATCAACCGCTCTCCACCTATTAAAACACAGTGTGCGATGACCCAGCGCTCTGTTCCATCTTTACAGGTGACCTGTATTTTGGGCGAT
>CAIZCB010000167.1 GCA_903931355.1 uncultured Pseudomonadota bacterium | reverse complement strand
ATTAAGAGCAATCTATCCCAATTTCAAACCACGCTACGGGCGCTGAGTGATGGTAAAGGTTTTCAATCATTAACCGCCTCTAGCTCAGACAATATTTCATTTACCAGCAAACTATCGGGGAATGCCTTACCCGCTAATTACAGCATCGAAGTTAATCAGCTGGCACAAAGCCAAAAGATTGTCAGTGGTGGTAAAAACGGTATCAACGATATTCTAGGCACTGGCACAATTAGTTTTGATTTTGGCACGATACAAGGTGGAACCACTAGTGATGGTAAATACACTGGCGCAGGGTTTGTTAACAATGGTTTGCCATCAAAGACAGTCACAATAGACAGTTCTAACAACACCCTATCCGGTATTCGCGACGCCATAAATTCTGCGAGCATCGGTGTTTCGGCATCCATTATTAACGATGGCAGCAATACGCCTTACCGACTGCTATTAACCAATAGCCAAACCGGTGAAACTCAGAACATGAAAATCGCGGTATCTGGTGACGCTACCCTGTCGGATTTTTTAAACTATGACCCAGCTAATAACGCTGGCCAAGCACTAACAGAATTAACCAAAGCACAAAACGCAAAGATTAAAATCGATGGCATTGCGATCACTAAATCCAGTAACACGATTGATGATGCAATCACAGGCGTTACGCTATCACTGCAGAAAATCAATACCGGCAGTGCTACCAATCTCAACATTGCCAGAAGTACTGATACGCTATCGACCAATTTGCAGAATCTAGTCAAAGGCTATAACAGCTTAATCAGCTCAATTAGCAGCTTGACAACTTATGACACAAACACCCAAAAAGGCGCTACGCTCTACGGCGAATCGTCACTTCGCTCGATCAAGAATCAACTCCGAAGCACACTTAGCTCTGCCCTACCCGGCGGTTCAACTGGCTTTAAAATGCTAAACCAAATAGGTATTAGCTTTCAAAAAGACGGCACACTGACGCTGGATTCAACTAAATTACAAACTGCAATTGATAGTTCATACGATCAAATTGCCAGTTTATTTACCGCGACCGGTAACAGTACAGACAGTCAAATAAAATATGTCAGCACCTCATCAGCCACTAAAACCGGTAGCTATGCTGTCAGCATCAGCCAAATGGCAAGCCAAGGTTCTCTAAGTGGCCAATCAGCAGCAGGCTTAAACATTACAGCCGACACTAATGACAGTTTGAGCGTCAATTTAAACGGCATCAGTTCATCTATAAAATTAACCGCTGGAACCTATACAGCCAGTGGATTAGCCGCAGAAATTCAATCTCGAATTAATGCTAACAGCAGCTTTGCAAACTTTGGGTTAAGCGTTGCAGTTAACGCAACAAGTGACGGCAAAATTAATTTTGTATCAAATTACTTTGGCTCAACTTCATCAATTCGCCTAAGTGGTAATGCAACCGAAACTATTTTGGGTGGTAATGGCATCGCACAATCAGGTCTTAACATGATTGGCAGCATCAACGGTAAAACAGTGACATCAAGTGGCCAATATCTGATTGGTGCCACTGGCGATGATAGTGAAGGACTAACAATCAAAATCGTTGGCGGCAGCATCGGTAATCGAGGCACAGTGAACTACACGCAAGGAATTGCAGTACAAGTCAATCAACTTATTGATTCATACACCGCAAGCAACGGTCTAATTGCCACGAGAACTGACGGTATAAATGCTTCAATCAAAAAGCTGGGTGATGACATTACCCGAACCCAAGATCGACTAACCGTCTTGCAAAAGCGTTATGAGTCTCAATTTAACTCGCTGGATACGATCATGTCGAAAATGACCTCCACCAGTAACTACTTGACGCAACAGCTCACCTCTCTGTCGAAAAGCAATTAAACCTTAAAATATAGGTAGTCTTATGAATAGATATAGCAATCATGCCGCTAAGGCTTATGCAAATGTCGGTATAGAAAGCTCAGCATATAGCGCAAATCCACATCAATTAATCTCAATGCTACTGGACGCTACCTTAGTTGCAATTGTTAAAGCCAAACATCACATGCAAAAACAAGAGCTTGTTGAAAAAGGCAATACAATTGCTCACGCAGTGACCTTAATCGACAGCGGTTTACGCGGTAGCCTGAATTTTGAGCAAGGTGGGGAGTTAGCCAGTAATCTGGATAATTTATATAGTTACATGATTAAACAATTACTCAATGCCCATCTGCATAATCAAGTTGAGCTATTAGACGAGGTTTACAAATTAATGAATGAAATTAAAAGTGCCTGGGCTTCGATAGCCGGCAACAATCAGATCTCATCTAAAGAATTTTCGCCTGTTAGCGCATAATGATGATTAATCAAGATCAATATATTGCTATTCATGAAACGATACTTTCACTGGCACAGCAGATGCTAGAAGTGGCTGAACAACGTGATGAGCCCCATTTAGCGGAACTTGAAGCCGTTTTCTCAGAACAGATAGATATTCTCAAACAATACTCGCCAAACATAGAGTTGAATCAAGAGCAGCGCACAACAGTCATGACATTAGTGGCTGAAACTTTGAAATGCAACCATATGCTTTTTAACATCACCAGACCTTGGCAGCATGAACTCGCCTTAAAAATTAGCAGTTTAGATACACAACAAAAAGTCCAACAAGCTTACAGTGACTAAATATGCCCGTTAACCTCAATCTAACGAGCAATTCGCCAGTATCCGCCACGTCCTCAACAGGCTTAAGCGATACCGTTGGCAGTCCACGCCAAGATGATTTTCTTAAATTTGATCAAATCGCTATTGGCAAACAGTTACAAGGGCAAATTATCAATCGATTCAAAGATGGCTCCGCAGTCATTCGAATCGACAATAGCTTAGTAGCAGGATCACTTTTACAAATACGCCTACCGACTGATTTTAAAATTGGTGATCAACTACGGTTAACACTGATTGCCAATGACAACCATCAACCTCGCTTCGCCATCAGTATACAAACGGTTGATTTAGGACAAATTGTTATCAGCGATACAGGACAATTGCTTGCTAAGTTAATTCAAGAAAATCCAGCAACCAATCCTATTGCTAGCACAGTGCCATTAACAACCAGCGAAACACCGGACCCCAATCAACTAGCAAGCCAACTTAATAATGCGGTTGATAAAAGCGGTGTATTTTATGAGTCACATTTAAAACAATGGACAGAAGGCGAGCGAAGCGTTGAGCAAATCCGCCAAGAACCTCAGAACATTAATCAAGCAAACAATAGCCTCATCCCTATACAACTTGAAACCTTGGAGAACAATCGCTTTGTTTGGTTAGGTGAGGCATGGCCGGGGCAATCGATACAATGGGAAGTCATTAAAGATCAAGACTCAAACAAGCAAACAGCCGATGAATCGCAATATGACGCCAACTGGAAGACAACGATTAAATTAGATATGCCAAATTTAGGTCAAATCTCGGCCACTATTAAGCTGCAAGGTGAATCAGCTCAATTGCAATTGCATGTTAATCAAGCCGATGTTGCTAGCTTATTAAAAAACAACAGCCACAAACTTGCTGAATCGTTTGCTAGCTCGGGAATTAGATTAGAAACCTTACATACT
>CAIZCB010000166.1 GCA_903931355.1 uncultured Pseudomonadota bacterium | reverse complement strand
GCTCTACCGACTGAGCTACCTGGGCATCAAGAGCCGCTAATTAAACTAAGGAATGGCTTTTTAGTCAAGATAAATAAGTATTTTTTTGTTCTGATAGACAGTGGTGTCGATTTTATGCAATTCTTAAATCCATATTGAGTGGGGGTTTGTAGGTTAATTACAAACACTGTAAGTGATTAAAATTTGTGAGTTTTATGCAGTCTTTTGTCGATGTTCGGGCCTTAATTATTGATATGGATGGTGTGCTTTGGCATGGTGATCGTCCACAAGCGGGTTTGCAGGATTTTTTTCAAACTTTGCGTGATTTACAGCTGCCATTTGTGTTGGCGACCAATAACGCCAGTTTAACCGCCGATCAATATATTGATAAATTGGCTGGCATGGGGGTTGAGATTGTCTTAACTGAAATTTTAACTTCAGGGATGGCAACCGCTTTTCACTTGGCGCAAAACTATGATTCAGCTTCGACGCGGATTTTTGTGATTGGTGGCGTGGGGGCTCGACAGCCTTTAATTGATCATGGTTTTGAGTTGATTGATCTTTATCAGCAACAAGCCGATTTAGTGGTTTGTGGTTTGGACAAGCAATTGAGTTGGGATAAATTGGCGACAGCAAGTTTCAATATTCAGGCCGGCGCTGAATTTATTGCCACTAATGGCGATACCTCGTTACCGACCGAGCAGGGTTTAGTGCCAGGTAATGGCGCAACTTTAGCCGCATTACAAGCTGTCACCGGTGTTGCACCTAAAGTGATTGGTAAGCCTGAGCCGATTATTTATCAGCAAGCCTTAGCGGTTTTGGGGGTTGATCCAGCGCATACGATTGCCATTGGTGATCGTTTGGATACCGATATTTTGGGTGCAGTCAGAACCGGTATTCGCAGTGCGTTAGTGTTAACTGGCGTGTCTAGTCAGCAAGAGGTAGAGGTTTCAGATTACCAACCTACTTGGATTTTTGCCGACATTATTGCTGTAGCAGAAGCTTTGAGAAATCAATCATTGGCTTGAACGCTAGTTTTTAACAATTAAATGGATGAATCACGATGAAAAAATTGATTGATAGTGTTGATACTTTGCTGGAAACCAGTTTGCAAGGTTTTGCCAAAGCTCATGCCGATATTGTGCAACTCAACCAACAGCCGCATTTTATTTATCGCAAGCAAGCCAAGGTTGGCAAAGTAGCGATTATTTCAGGTGGTGGTTCTGGGCATGAGCCGTTACATAGTGGTTTTGTCGGCTATGGCATGTTGGATGCTGCTTGTCCTGGACAAATTTTTACCTCGCCAACGCCGGATCAAATGATGGCAGCAGCTGAAGCTGTTGATGGTGGCGTGGGTGTTTTGTTTATTGTCAAAAATTACGCTGGCGATGTAATGAATTTTGAAATGGCTGCCGAGTTTTTAGCCATGCCAACCGCGTCAGTTTTGATTAATGACGATGTGTCTTTGCCCAAAGATCACAGTATTGGTCGGCGCGGTGTCGCAGGGACAACAATTGTTGAAAAAATGGTTGGTGCAGCAGCGGAGCAGGGGGCAGATTTGGCGACTTGTAAAGCTTTGGCAGAACGTGTCAATGCAGCGACTGCTTCGATGGGGGCTGCATTAAGCAGTTGTACTGTGCCTGCTTTGGGGCATCCAACTTTTTCAATTGCCGATGATGAAGTGGAAATGGGGGTGGGGATTCATGGTGAGCGAGGTCGTGAAACGGTTAAATTGACTTCAGCGACCGATATTGTTGAGCAATTAGCCGGACATATTCAGCAGGAACTTAATTTACAAGCTGGTCAGCGGGTTTTGTTACATGTCAATGGTTTTGGGGCAACGCCATTATTGGAATTGCATTTGGTTTATGAATTGGCTTGGCAGTATTTGCAGAAATTGGGTGTACTGGTCGAGCGCAGTTTGGTTGGCAATTACACAACCTCTTTGGATATGGCAGGTTGTTCTTTGACAGTGACTGTTTTGGATGATGAGTTAATCGATTTGTGGGATGCACCGGTTAATACGGCGGCGTTGCGTTGGGGTTGCTAGATGTGACGCTGTTGGTTTGTTGTCAACAGCGTCAATTAATTAAAGCTGCTTGCTTAATACGCTAACAATCGCTGCAATCATCAGTTGTGCAGTTTTATCACCTGCATCAATATGACCAAGACTGCGCTCACCAAGAAACGATGCGCGGCCTTTGGTTGCCAATAAATTTTTAGTGTTTTCGACACCAGCTTCTGCCACTTGGCAGATTTGATTTAAAGTCATTGCTAAATCTTGGTTGGCTTGTGCGGCTGAGTTTAGGCTTTCAGCAACTGGCACTAAAACATCAAGCATGGTTTTTTCACCAACATCGGATTTGCCGCGTTGTTTGACGGCGTCGATAGCTAAGGCAAAGCTTTCAGCAAAAGTTTGGCAATCGAGATTTTTGTTAAGGCTGTTTTTGCTGAGGCTGATAAATAGCGTGGCAT
>CAIZCB010000165.1 GCA_903931355.1 uncultured Pseudomonadota bacterium | reverse complement strand
GTAATTTCGATTACTGACGGTCAGATTTTCTTGGAAACAGGTTTGTTTAACTCAGGTATCCGTCCTGCGGTGAATGCTGGTTTATCAGTATCACGTGTTGGTGGTGCTGCTCAAACTAAAATCATCAAGAAATTAGGTGGCGGTACACGTCTTGACTTAGCTCAATATAGAGAGTTAGCGGCGTTTGCTCAGTTCGCATCAGATCTTGACGAAAGCACACGTAAACAAATTGAACGCGGCCAACGTGTTACTGAATTGATGAAACAAAATCAGTATGCACCGATGTCTGTTGCTGAAATGAGCGTGTCTTTGTACGCAGCAAACACTGGTTTCCTTGATAACCTAGAAGTTAAAGTGGTTCGTGATTTTGAATCTGCGTTATTAGCATTTATGAAATCAGAAGAACCTGCGTTAATGGCAAAAGTTAACGAAACAGGCGACTTTAGCGATGAAATTAAAAATGGCATTCATAGTGCTATTGAACGTTTCATTAAAACAAGTAGCTGGTAAAAGGATCGGCAAATGGCTGTTGGCAAAGAGATACGTGGCAAGATCGCAAGTATTAAAAATACTCAAAAGATCACCCGCGCCATGGAAATGGTTGCGGCGAGCAAAATGCGTAAAACCAAAGACCGTATGCAGGCTACACGGCCTTACTCTAAAAAAATAAGCCAGATTATTAATCATCTGGCTTATGCAAATCCTGAGTATAAGCATCCATTCATGATTAAGCGCGAAGTTAAGCGCGTAGGCCTTATTGTTATTAGTTCTGACAGAGGTTTGTGCGGTGGCTTAAATGCAAATTTGTTTAGAAAAGTTCTAAACGAAATGCAAGAGTGGAAAAGTAAAGATATTGAAGTTGATATTTGCACTGTTGGTGGAAAAGCCGCCAACTTTTTTAGCATTATCAACGCTAAAGTGATCGGACAAGTGTCTAAATTAGGCGATATTCCGCATCAAAACGATATTATTGGCGTGATTAAAATCATGCTAGATGCTTATGCCAGCGGTGAAATTGATGAGTTGTTTGTAGTTAGCAATGAGTTCGTCAATACAATGACCCAACGACCAGTAATCGAAAAATTACTGCCAGTTGTCGCTGATAAAGACGATGATAGTCTGCGTGGTACATGGGATTATTTGTATGAACCAGGCGCAAAAGAAGTCTTGGATCATTTGCTAACCCGTTATGTAGAATCAATGGTTTACCAAGGCTTAGTTGAAAACAATGCCTGCGAGCAGGCAGCGCGAATGGTTGCTATGAAAAGCGCATCCGATAACGCTGGAAATATCATTAAAGAATTGCAACTTGTGTACAACAAAGCCAGACAAGCGGCAATTACTCAGGAAATTTCGGAAATTGTTGCTGGGGCTGCAGCTGTTTAAAGCATTTCACAAGTTTAGATAGATTTTTAAAGAGGACGACACAATGAGTTTGGGTAAAATCGTTCAGATAATTGGAGCGGTTGTTGACGTGGAGTTTCCACGCGATAACTTGCCGAAAGTATATGATGCGTTGAATGTTAAAGGCGGATTGGTTTTAGAAGTTCAGCAGCAATTAGGTGACGGCGTTGTTCGTACCATTGCTATGGGTTCTACCGACGGTTTAAGCCGCGGCCTTGACGTCAGCAACACAGGCGACGCAATTAAAGTACCAGTCGGACAAGCGACCTTAGGCCGCATTATGAACGTCCTCGGTGAAGCCATCGACGAAAAAGGTCCGATTGGCGAAAAAGAAAAATGGACCATCCACCGTGATGCGCCAACTTATGACGAACAAGCACCTGCCAATGAATTATTGGAAACAGGTATTAAAGTTATCGACTTGGTTTGCCCTTTCGCTAAAGGTGGTAAGGTCGGTTTGTTCGGTGGTGCC
>CAIZCB010000164.1 GCA_903931355.1 uncultured Pseudomonadota bacterium | reverse complement strand
TGCTAGTAGCAAATGCTATTCCTGATCAATTTCAGCAATCCGGCTATTGATCGCGGCAATCCTCGCCGCTGCCGCTTCGCGTTCTTTGGCGCGTCGGCAACGCTCTAATTCCAAAGCGCCAACTTGGAAATAATCGCGATGGGTTTGATGATCGCCTTTGACGCGACCGGAATGGGTTTTTATGTCGGACAAAGTCCGGCGTGGACGGGTGCTAATCATAATGCTGGCTCGACGATTTTGATTTTGCTGGCCGCTTTAACAGACGCCAACGGTTTAACAGGCGGGCAGATGTTACGAATCACTTCATCGACCATTTCATGAAAAACCGATTGTCCTGCACGCTGGATTTTGGCGGTTTCCATGCTTAAAACGTCGTAACAAATGGCGTGGAATAATTTATCGCCATAACGCGGTTTCAAGCCTTGCAGACTTAAAATCCGTGCAATCGCAATCCCCGCTCTTAAACCGTGTTTGGTTTGATGTTCGTTACCGCGCAAGGCTCTGACAATATCGACAATAAACGCTGATTCGCTGACATCCAGTTCTGAACGGGCATGAAGGATTTGTAGCTCGGTATCACGATCCGCCAAGCCGACATTGATGGTAATCATCCTATCCATTAAGGCGTCTTGGGTTTTGTGAGTACCAGCGTATTCTTCTGGGTTAGAGGTGAAAATCGCGCGAAAACCGGGATGAACATCCATATAGCCTTCACCAGCGCCACGCAATCCTGGCAAATTCAAAATCCCTTCCGACAATACCGATAACAGCACATTATTGGTTTCGGCTTTAGAGCGATTGAACTCGTCATAAATCAACATATCGCCATTGCGACAAGCGGTAGTCAAACGGTTATCAACCCACATCCGGTTCATTTGTTCTTCGGTTTTCAGTACCGAATGAATGTAATTATCGACCACGCTGCTTTTGCGGTAGCCAATGTCTTTACCGGTTAAATCGGAACTGACAAATTCTTCATTACCTTGTAACAAAGTCACGGGGCGACCCCATTGCGCGGCTAAATGGAAGGCCAAGGTGGTTTTCCCCGTGCCAGACGGGCCTGCAAAATGCACGGGGTAGCCGCTGTGTAAATAGACCATCGCCCGTTCCATAATCTCTTTGACGTAATTGGTTTGGACAAAGTGATCACTGGCTTCGGGGACGATTAAGTCTTCTTCGCGCGGGTAATTGGCCTTGGAAAAGCTGGCTTTGTTAATCATAAAAATAATACTCCTGTGGCCATACGGCGCTCCTTGCCGAGCGCAAGGAAATGAGGGTTGGATTAACGCGATTAAGTTAAGGCATAGGATGTGCTGAACAATGTGCAGTGCATCTGGTTGAGAGCGATGGATGCACAACATAATTGATCAGCACATCCTATGCCTCGCTCAGAACAAACGAAAAATCCTTAACTTAATGGCTAACTATCGTTAACGTTTTTTCGGTTTGTTTTTGTTGGTTTTGTAAATATCAACTAACGCCGTTTCTGCTGGCTTGACTGATTTTTCTGGCTCAGCCGCTAACTCCGGTTCTGGCACCTGCTGTTCCATCAACAATTGCTGCGGTATCGCCGGTTCAAAATGCAAAGTGCTCAGAGCGCCAATGGCGTTTTTTTTTTCGATACGCCTGCATCAAAAAACACCTGATGAGCATGGAGTCGATCTTGAGTAATCTCGCTAATCAAAGCCGCAACACTGGTTGCCATATCAGAAACGAAATCCGCTCTTTCTGTAACACTGCGTCTGGCCATGTTTTTGTGATCCACTGCAAATTTAGTCAACAACTGTTGTGTGTTTCTTTTAACACCTGAGACAAACGCCCGACGATCAGCGCGACTTTTGCGGCTGTTGGCTTGGCGAGTCTGGGAAAAATCGTTTAATAAACGGCTAACATCGTGACGATTGTCGGCCACTGCTTGCGCGCGTTCGCGGGCATCTTTGCTGGCATTGAAAGCACGAGTTGTGGCGAAATCGGATAGTAGCGCTCTAACACTATGATTGCGGGCGCATTGATTGGCACGGCGCTGATCATAACTACTATCAATATCGCTGCGTAAGCGAGTCATATCATCGGTTAAGCGTCCCATAGGATGCTCCTTGTTATCTTGATGGATGAAAAAGCACCCAAGCCGATGAATCATTCAACGACTTGGACACATTGGATCTTCGTTTACTACGCAGGAGTCGCTGCGCTGGCGGTTAAGCCAATCGCTTCAGCGTATTTCAAATAAGTTTCTACTGACGCGATAACAACACGCGCTTCGATAGATAACAATTCGATACCTACTAATGAAACCTTGACCCAAGCATCAACAACAATGCCTTTGTCTAGGATGCGGTCAACGACTTCAGCTAAGCTAGAAGATTCTGTTGATTTTTGAACTTTTGCCATGAT
>CAIZCB010000163.1 GCA_903931355.1 uncultured Pseudomonadota bacterium | reverse complement strand
CTAAATACATGCCCACGGTTTGGATGCACTCAAGGTTTTTAAACATGCACCTACTCTACGGCACTAACCACCGTACCCATCCCGGTTATTCACGCTAATACTAATGCTATGAAAAATAACTTTTTATCGTCCATAATTAAGACTGTTGTCGTAATTATTGCTATTCCTTTCCTTGTAGTTGTTTTAGTAGCTATTATGCAAGCTGTGCAAATGCAGTCTATCAGGGTGTCCAGGACTTTGATTCCGTTTCCAGCGTCTATGTACGCTCACCATTACTTCAATAATTGGATAGCTGCAAATTAAAAGGCTAGTAAAGCTTGATATTTCAGGGTTTCGCATTGGAAGTAATATTGCGCACCAAGCCAATAAAAAGCCTAATAAATAAGAGCCGCCATCACCTAAGAATATTTTTCCAAATGGAAAATTCATGATCATAAAGCCAATAATAATTGCCATAATGACAAAACATAATTGCGCAAGTGCAGTATCATTATAAAAAATCGCAATTTGGCTAATTGTGTTTAAGCAGATTGTTACAGTTCCTGAAGCCAAACCGTTTGAACCGTCAATAATATTAATAGAATTTGAAATTCCACTTACTGCAAAAGCAGTGAATAACACGCTTAAAAATAGCCATTTGTTTAATAATTCATCAATAAATGGGATGTTTAGATGTATTAAGCTGATGTCAGTTAAATACCAAGCTAATAAACCACTGCAAAATGAAAATGTCAAACGTGTTTTTATGCTGACACGTTTTGTTATATCTTCAATTAATCCAATTGCAAAGGCTGGAATGGCTGCTAATGTGATTGGTAATAAAATTTCTTTTAACGAGTCAGAAGCGAAAATTGTTGCAATAGTAATTCCCGACATTATCCCAATCCCTCCAATTCGAAGTGTTGGCTTGGTATGTATTTTCTGAACGCCTGAGTGGGCGTCATATGTTAAATGTCCATGCCATTTTTTAGTTAGGATAAGTAGTACATTGACTATAAAGCAGGTTAAAAAACCAAAAAATAATATTTTAATTGGTAGTTCAAATAAGTTGTTTATCACATATCTCTCCTGATTTTAAGTCTTTATTGAATAAAATTAGCTTGTTTGGGATATGTGTACAGAGTAGTATTTACTGTTTTTTTGTTTTTCAAAATACCATCATATATTTCTATAACACTGTTAACCATATCTGATGCTTTAAAATCGGATTCGAACCTTTTCTTAGCGGTATATCCCATCTCTTTTGCAATCTCTTTATTATTCAATAAATAATTAACTCCTTTAGCTAGTTCTTCGGCATTGTTAGGTTCTACATTAATGCCTGTTTTATTGTGTTGGTTCACCCAAGGCACGCCAGAGCCTTGTATATTAGTTGTAACAATTGGTAACGAATAGGCCATTGCTTCTAATAAAACAACTCCAAATGCTTCTGATCGTAATATTGATGGTAAGCAAAATAATTCAGCGGCTTTATAATAAGCGCCCATTTCTTGTTCTGAAATTCGTCCAACTAGATAAACCTTATCCTTTAAACCTTTTTGGATAATTCTTTGTTGTAACGATTCTAATAACTCCCCTGTGCCACCGATAACAACGCAGGAATCATCTGGAAGCTCAATAGCAGCGTCAATTAGGTTTTCAAATCCTTTGTAATAAATCATTCTCCCTAATGAAAATATAATTCTTCTGTTACCGTAACGGTTTTTAATTGATTGAACTGCTACGGAGTCATCTATTTGAGAGTGATTGATACTTGGATCTTTTATTCCAATGGGAATTACTTTTACTTTTTCAGAAAATGGTTTTAACCAATTTGAGCTATTTGCATAGAGTTCGGTAGTAGCTATAATGACATCAGCGCGCTTTAATAACCAATTCTGTAAGGGAGCATATAATTTTAGAGCGCGTTTTTGTTTAACTATATCGCTATGCCAATGTACAATTATCCTTGCAGAAGGATTGGCAATCAATAATCCTAGGTTGGCAATCGGATTAGGTAGATGAACGTGAATTATGTCGAAGTCTTTTCTTCGTTTGATTAATTGATAAACTAAATTAGTAGATATTGGTGTTGATAAAAATTTTCCAAAGATACCTGACCGAATTATTTTGTATCGTTGGTTTTCTACTATAGTTTCACTATTAATGTTTGTGCATAAAACAGTAGTATTAATCTGTTGATCAACTAATCCTTCTGTTATTTCGGACACTACAGATTCAATGCCACCTGAAACAGGATGATAAAATTTTGATATCTGCAAAACCCTCGGTTTAGTAGGGCTTGGTTGGATCTGTATTGTTTTTACTTTGTTAACATACAGAAAATCATTAATTCTTCTCGAAATACTGGATTGAATAAGTTGCGCGTTCATTTTTTAATTCCCGTCAAACGTTGGTGTTAACTCAGAAAAGGCGTTGTCGTTTGCTTGTGTTATTCAGCTATAACGCCATTCACCTGTGCAATTAATTGTTGTAGTGCGTGAAAACCGGTAAAAAATTTACAACTTTTAACATTTACAATTTTTTGCATTCTTTCATACAATCTTTGCGCTGAAAATCCTGCGACCGTATGACTTTGACGTGACTAATCTTTAATTTCGATGGATTCAATTGATGTCTTAGCTTATGCCCCTTAAACATCGATTCTATTAATGCTATGAGTATCGTTAACTTATGGGGGGTAGAGCTCTGTGAATAACGACGTCAATCTCTGACATGCTGCGATCTGATTTGATGAGATGTGTTGTAAATTCTGGTGTTTGTTTCTAACAGGAGCTCTATTCTTTTAGAGATTGATGGGTTTTATAAGGGGGCTAAAATTTCGCTTACGATGTTGATAAGCGATGGGGGGGGGCTCTAACGGGTCTTCTATTGTTTAATTGGTTAGCATCTATGGAGGACATCGATAATCTTGTTGATCAGTTGAATTGAGAGGTTACAGTTCCGTAAGCCCAGCTCGCATCACCGTCACAGAATGACCTCGGTATTTTTCGTTAGAAACCACTTCCCATCCTAGTTTTTGATAAAAATTCACTTGGTCTGGTGTGAATAAATAAATCGCTTCAATACCGGACTGTTTTGCCTTTTGCATAAGCTGTTTTACCAATTGACTACCGATACCTTGGTTTCGGTATTGCGGTGCGACAAATACGCTAGCAAGCCAAGGTGTCAGCTCTGGCTTGGTATCCATGTCATTTTCAACAATAGCGGCAGAACCCAGCAGTTCGGTGTTTTTGGCAATTAGCGTACTAGGTACGAAATCGGCACTTAAATAGTCCTGCATTGTTGCAATGCGCTTTTCTAAACTGCCGTCGGGATTGAGCGATGACCATTGATGATGGTGCCATTCGGCTAAGGTGGGAATATGTTGTGGTTCTTCACGAAGATCAAGAATTTGCATGGCTAAAGTCTGTTTTCTCAACTAAAAAAATGACACTTCGCTTTAACAACGCTAGTTAACTGTTTGAAACTTTGATTGGTCTTGAATTACAGCAACTTAAGTTGTTAATTAACAACTTGAATTTATTAAAAAATCCAGCAAAATTGCCAAAAAACGGCATCCTTGAGATGCTAAATAACAATTACTAGGGGGACGAAATGAAATTAGTAATTATGACATCTGCTGCAATAATCTCGATTGGCTTAATTGCCATTGCTACATTTCAATTGGCAAGGCTATTTGTTTTGGAAGTCGCCGGTATCGTCAGTGAAGCTTGGCATAGTCCTGATCTACATTAAAAAGCGCTATAAGCTAGTAATTGCTGATTTAGCATTACATTGAGCGATTGCTTGGCTTATTTGTGACTCATTCAAGCGATGTTTGATAGCGGTAGTCTCATTAAAATCAAATGCTTGATAATCTTTTTTGGCAAAAGTAACGATTTGGCATTTCTTGAAGGGCGAATTTTCAAAAGGCATTTCGTTACTCTTTGGATTTAATGGTTCAGCACCTTCTGAACTGGGCGCATAAATCATAAATTCGCCTTTCATCGCTAGTACCGCGCGGTATTGATTGGCGGTGGTTAAATATAAATAACCTACTTCAACGTCTTTTTCTTTTAATCGCATTTTTCTACAGTCCTGAGATAGCTGTTAAGCCACCAATTTCAATTCACTCAAACCATTCGGTTTTTTCACCAGCTCAATTTGAGTTTTAATTCGTTTTTTCACCCCTTCAACGTGAGAAATCACGCCAACGGTTTTGCCTTGGATGCTCAGGCCTTCTAAAGCACCCATTGCCAAGTACAGTGATTCGGCGTCGAGATTACCAAAACCTTCATCCAAGAATAAGGATTCAATCGATTGACCGTTGTTGGCCAATTCCGCTAAGGCTAAGGCCAAAGACAAACTGACGACAAAGCTTTCGCCACCGGATAAGGTTTTTGGTAAGCGGCGCTGATTGTTTTGTTTGGTGTCTTCAATTTCTAAAGCTAACCCGTGTTCGCTGTCGCTGTTTCGCAGGTAATAACGGCCATTGATTTTTTCCAGAATTCGGTTCGCTTCCGATAACAATTTATCAATTAACAGTTGTTGCACCCGACGACGCAAACCGCCTTGTTGATCGTTAATCAAATCCATTTCCGCTTTTGCTTGCGCTAATTGGCGGTATTGTTGGATTAATTCGGCTTCCAGAATTTGATGTTTTTCGCGGTATTGCTGTTGTTTGTAGAGCTTGTGTTCCAAGGTTTGGATTTCTTGTTTGCAAATGTCGAGCTTTTGCGCCAATTGCGCTTGTAAGCTTTGTAAATCGTTGGCGCTGAGGCTGCTATCAAAACCAATCAACTCTTGTTGCAGGGCAATATCCAATTGGCTTAATTGCGCGTTGAGCTGAGTTAATTGCTCGGCATAAGCTTGATAGTTTTGCTCAAGCTCAGGTTGACGTTCGATTAACAATAGCAAGGCTTTGAACTGTGTGATGGTGCCAAAACCTGCTTCGGCAATATTGCCAGCGACTACGCTTTGCATCCCTTCCAACTCTAATTGCTGCAAGTTTAATTGTTGTTCTTGGCTGGCAATCAATTGTTGTTTTTCTAAAATCGCCAAATGCAGCCCCAACCATTGTTCGTCATCCAAAGCTTGGTTGCTGCTATTAAAGGCTTGTTGCAACTGGCTTAAATCAGCTTGGCTGGCTTGTAATTGTTGTTGTAGTTGGGCGATTTCTTCGCTTAAACCTTTTTGGCGTAATTCGCGTATTTGTTGGTCTTGGCGGCGACTGTTGAGTTTGTCGAATAAGGTGTTTTCTTTGCCCTGTTTCGGTAGTTTTTCACCCATAGTTGCCAATTGCGCTTCCAGTTTGGCGCTCAAGGCTTTTTCTTCGGCAAGATAGCTATTTAAGCGTTGTTCCAACTCGATAGATTCTTGTGGACGTTGATTCCAGGTTTCATCAAGCTCTTGGCGGGTAACGGCCAAGGTTTCTAATTGATTTTGTTTGCTGTCAATTTCAGCTTTGGCTTTTTCGGTACTGCGTTGAATTTCCAAGTAATCACGAAGCAAGTTGTTGATTTTGCTTAGCTCGTCGTTTTCTTCGGATAGTAGTTTTTTATGTAGGCTTAAATTTGTGATTTCTAAACCATTGCTCAAAGCATTCAAACGATTGGCCAACATAGTCCAGTCGGAGCGTTTTTGTTGTAAGAATTTTTCTTTAGCGCTTTGATGAGAAGTGTTTTTCTGGATTGCTGTGAGTTGGTTCAGCAGAGTTTGCAAGCGAGTTTTTAAGGCTTGAATTTTGGCACGTTGATCGACCAGCGCTCGTTTGGCATCGTTAAACACTGGCATCCGTAATACAAACGGATGTTGTGCCGAGCCGCATAGATGGCAGGGCTGACCATCGACCAATTTCTTACGCTCAGCGGTCATTTTTTTGATTAAGTTTTCGCTGGTAATCGCCCGTTCCAGCACTTTGCTGATGTTTTCTTCGCGGCTGATTTCGGCTTTTAATTCATCCACTTGGCTTTGTAATTCGCTTTCATCAGCCGATTCAAGCGCCGGTTTACCGCCAAACCAATCGAACCAGCTTTTTTTAGTTAAGCGGGCATTGGTTTCAGCGAATTTCAGCAGCTCTTCAAAGCCTTTAACCCGATTTTGCTGGTCAATTTGCAGCTCTTTTAAGTCATCGAGTTGTTTGCCAGGGGCTAGTTCAGCCAGTTTGTTCTGATTTTCAGTGATTTGGTTTTTTAAATTCTCGATCCGCGTTTGGGTAGCGCTCAGCGTAGTTTGGGTCTTTTTAACTGCGCTGGTCGTGGTTTTGCTTAATTTGGTTTGGGTTTTAGCTTGGCGATTCAGTTCAGCCAATTCATTGCGCAAATTCCGTAATTGCACGACGTCAGGAAAGTCGGTCAATAAAATTGCATCGCCTTGATAGCTTTGTAACTCGGCTTCGATTTGCGCCAAGCTCGCGGTTTTGTCTTGTAACTGCTGCTGAATAGCTTGAACTAGCTGGGTTTGTTGCGGCAGTTGCAGATTGAGATCACTTAGTTTTAATTTCAGGCTATCAATCGCTTGTTTTTGATCGCCTAGATTTTTACCATTTAGATAAGGAGCAGGGCGGTCATTATTGGTGGCTAATTGTTGCTGTAATTGGCCTAATTCGCTGCGAGCGCTGGCCAGCTCGTCACTGGCTTGTTGGTATTGGCTTTGGCGGTTATCGAGGATTGCTAGTTGATCAGTTAATTGGCTACTCGGTGTTTTGCTGGTAATGGTTTGAAGCTCTAAACCACTATCTGCCAGCTTTTGTGAAACACTTTGTTGTTGCTGTTCAAGTTGCTGGCGCTGTTGTTGTAACTGCTGAATGTTTTGTACGGCAAGCGCTTGTTGATCCAGCTGTTGTTGTTCGGCTAGTAACGTTTCAGCTTGCTCGTGAAAGTCTTGTAAATCCTGTTCTGCAGCCTCTAATTCTGGATTACTTAATAAAGGAATTAAGGCAATGTCTTGTTCCAGTTGTGCGACTTTGGCTTGTGCTTCTGGTAATTGGCGTTCGGCTTGACGTTGATATTGGGCATACAAATCAGCACCGCTGATTTTTTCCAAAATATCCATCCGTTCGCTGTCGAGAGCATTCAAAAAAGCCGCGAAATCACCTTGTGGCAACACCATCGATTTACTGAACTTATGAAAATCCATGCCAGTAATCTCTGACAATTGTTGACGGACTTGGCTGGGGGTTTGCGCCAGAATTTGTTCTGCTTCGCCGCTAATCTGGCTCAAACTCATGCTCGGTAAATCATCGCGATTAGCTTGCCAGCTAGAACGGTAAGTTTCGCCGCCTAAAGCAAATTCGACTTGGGCGATACCTTGCGCGGTGTTTTTGGTAATCACATGCTCAGCGGGTTTGCTAAAGCGGAAAGTTTCGCCGTATAGCGCTAAGGTGATGACATCTAAAATACTGGTTTTACCCGAGCCATTAGGCCCTGTGATCGCAAAAACCCCGCTTTCAGCGATTGGCCCTTGGGCAAAATCGATGCGGCCTTCGCCTTCCAGCGAGTTAATGTTTTTGTAAAAAAGGTTGAGTATTCGCATAAGTATCTGATTTTATTTGGTTCGTCTGTGGTTGCAGGCTGTGAAAAGTCAGCAACACCACATACGGTTATTAAGACATGGTACACGATGGCGGGGGTTGAGAAAACCGCTGCGCTGATGGTTTAAGGTCACGGCCATTAAGTTAAGTCTTGATGTTTATTATTCCCCTCTTTGAAAAAGAGGGGTTAGGGGAGATTATTTAAATAAATCCCCCTCAATCCCCCTTTTTCAAAGGGGGAGGCGTTTTAACTTAATGGCATTGATGGTTTAGGGCGAGTTGGGGATTATCTGAGCCGATACGCTGATGGCGAGTAAGGCTTGATCAATAATATCGTCGCTATTGGCGGCTAAAGAAACATCAACCGCTTGGTTGGATTTTGCTAAGCCGCTGTTGCTGCGAGCAAAGCCAAAGCTGATGTCGGTTGGTTCGGTGGTGGTGGACAGTGCTTGGATTTGGTTGGCATTGATTGTGACTTGTTGAGGATTAGACGAACACCAGCCGCGTGGCGCTTGGCAATCTTGGACGAAATGGCTTAGTTCAATGTCATAAATCGGCAGATTGCCTGGATAGTCTTGATGATGCTGTTTTTGCTCGCGCAAGGCATTGAGTAATTCAGGGTTGAGATAATCGATGTATAAGCCGTGAGCGGTTAGGGCTTGGGTATCACCGATGGCTAGTTGCTGCGGGGCGCTGAAAAGTTCGGGTGCTGGCGGCCAATTAATTTCAGTTTGGCCGTTAAATTGAATAATCGCGCTATCCAAAATCGTATCAACCATACTGATAAGGTAGCTTTTATAGTCTGAACGATGCTGGGTGAAGGTTTTGCGCGGCATAGCGTTTAATGCTACCCGATGCCAATCTTGATAAACCTGCCAGCGACCATTAATCCGTTTCATCCGACAACTTTCCAAATAAGCATCGCCATTGGCGACCGCGCCATTCGCCGTGTAATGTAGATGTTTACCTAAACTAAAATCGCTAACGCCACGAAACGGATCAAAGCAGCGGTCGAAAACGCCATGTTCTGGATCGCAATAGGGAATATGGTTGGCATCTAGCTGATTAGAACTTGGGTCGTGATGATCGTTGCAGCAACGGCTACATAAATCATTGCTGTCAATACATTGGCTGTCGATGCCATTGGTTTGGCAGCCGCGGTCTTTAATCAGCAAATCGCCACTTTGATCGATAAACTGTTTTTTCAGTGCATCCCATTTTCCATGTGCCGCTGTGTAAGCTGGGCCGCGACTGGTAAAAGCGCAGTTGCAGGCAACGCTGCTGAATTCCTCTTGTCTGATTAATTTGCCGGCTAGGTTATAGGTATAAGCGTTGATTTGATTGTGAGGCGTATTAAGGGCGATGGTTTGGCGTTGATTGCTGGTTTCGCTGCCGATAGTGGCAATTTCTTCTTGCTTACTCGGTGTGTAGTGAATTTCAGGATGAATCACTGAATCGGTGCTACGTCGGTCAGCCAGTTCAGCAGTTACATTCGGCGAAATTGCCGCGATGATGGTTTGCAGTTGTAAATGTTGATCGGCCCAATCGAGGTTGACTGTGACTCGCTTTTGGTCGGGATAGGCGGGAAGCGGAGAGGGTGGGGTATAGGTTAAATCTTGCTGATACCAATAGCCATTTTCGACTGTCCAAGTTAATTGATAGCTGTCGGCATAGCCAGTCACTAAGCCTGATGGGAGTTTTAATAAACCCGCTTGGTTAAGCCCACCGCCGTGATTGGTTTCGATGTCGCTGTAAGTAAATTGATTAGCACTGGTGGTTAATTGGCTAAAGCCTTTTAAATCATCCAGTTTTTGTTGCGCCAGATTCAGGGCAATGCTACGCGCTTTGGATAATCGGCTGGCTTGTAAATACAGGCTTTCCAATTTCACTAAAGCCGCCATGCCGATGCCTAACACCAAACAGACAATTAACACTTCAATTAAGCCAAAACCGCGTTGTTTAGAAATCACGCCAACCGCCTGCTAATAAACCGATAGCGCCGTTTGTTGGGCTGTTGGGATGATCAAGTATCGCGGAATAATCGCTCCAAACCAGTTTCAAGCTATTGCCTTGGTGGATGCTTAAATCCTGATTGCTGAATAAACCACCTAAGATGCTGGCGTTGTTTTCGACGCTGATTTGCTGGGGCGATTGGTCGCCAAACATCAGCACATAACCGACAATCTGGCTGTCGGCTTTTAGTTGCAACGGCACATTGTTAAGCACCAGTACGACTAATTGCGGGTCAAATGTGTTGGTGTCGAGTTGGTCGCTTTGTCCGGCTTGATCAATGACACAACTGCCATTGCCTTCTACCCAATATAAACCAGCGGCTTGATTCAAGGTTTGGCATTGATCTGGGCTAATCAACTTGGCTTTTTCTTTTAGCCAGTTGGCCTGATTGCTGGCATAGCCGAATAAATAGGCAAACAAGTCGGGGAAATTAGCACCGACATTTTGTACTAGGTCTAAATCGCTTGTTAAAGGATTGCTGCAATTTAGATTGTCTAAATCAACTGCTTGGCATCGATTGGATGAGCTGTTGAAGTTGATGGCGTCACGGCTCCAAATTGATACCGGCACGCCAATTCCACCGCCATTAGGATTGACTGCAATTTGTAGCGCTGTTTCGGCATTGACTGAGCCCGCTACGATTAGAGCCGCAGCGGGTTGGCTGTTTACCAACCAAGGGCTAAAGCCAATAGATTGGTGTAAATCAATGTTGGCAGTTTTATCATCCGAACTGGCTTTGGCATTGATTTTAGCGATGGCTTGACCGTTTACGGTTTGTTGGCTGATTTGAGCGCAAAACGGTTGATTGCTCCAGCTGGCTTTATTATTCAGTTCGCAGGGTGTGTCGTTGCTGTTGTTTTTATAAGCGGCTAGTGCTTGATTTAACCCAGCTTCCGCTTGAGCAAAGGCGCTGAAATAACGGTATTGATTGCCAGTAATCGCCTGTTCCAGCACCGCCTGTTTCGCGGCATAGATCACTACTAAACTGGTGCAAAGCAGCAAGATTAAGGCGGTCGCTAAACTGACACCACCGCTTTGTTTGTTGATAGTGTTATTGGCAGATAGCTGCATGGCCGCTGGGGTCGTAAATCGGGTTACGCAGGCTAAGCGATTGGTTTAGCTTGAGGTTGACGGTGGGATCGCTCACTAAGTAGCCGCTTAAATGAATCTCGATGTTGCAATGGATTAAATGCTGTTGCTGTCCGAGGCGTTGAGAGTAGGGGATAAAGCTTAATTCGGTAATGTTGACGGTATTTTCATCACTAATCGACTCCCAATTACCGCTGTTACAGCTGGTTGCGGTTTTAGCGCCAATTTTGACTGTATAGTTTTTGCTGCGAGTGTCGTAGCGGCGTTGATAGCCAAAGTATTCGTCTTCATCTAAAGCCCCATTGGCGTTTTGGTCGCTGGTAAACAAAATGCAGTTATAAATTGGGCTGGTATCAATTTTTTCTAAGCTAAACAGCAGCTTATTGTTGTTTACATCGTAAATAAACCGATTCCATTCGCCGCTGCTCATTAACAAAGAAAGTCCGGCAGGATCAAGATACCCAGCTCGGCGAATCTCGCGCACCATTAACAGCATAATGCCGCGTAGCTCTTGGTTTAAACGCATGGTTTTCAATTGATGAAAATCGCTGTTGGCAGTGTTGATGAACAGACTAATTGCCGCTGTGCTGATGACAAAGCCTAGGGTTAGGCTAATCAGTAATTCCAATAAACTAAAACCTAGTTGACGACTTAATTGCATTTTGGATAGCCGCTGAAATCGGATTTATTGCTTAAATCACTGGGATTACAGATTTTGATCCGGCCAAAATCCGAACTGGTGACTCTGATTTTGAAATGCTCAGAATACAAAGTCGCACCGCCAGCATTCATGGTGCCGTGGCTAGGGTTAAAGGTAGCGGTGCCATTCCAAGGTTGGGTTTGGTTAATCGCTATATTGGGAAACGCTGCGCTTTGCACCACTCGCTCGACGCCATTTAACTGGCAAGCATGGCTTTGCTGGCAATTACAGCGAGTGCTGGAAACCCCGTAACACCAAGTTTTGGCATTGTTGACGGTGAAATCGACTTTGATCGCAGTATTGGTTTTTATCGCTTCCAACTTGGCAAATTGCAATTCTGCCGCCAAGGTTTCAGCTGCGCCGCGTAAACGGCGTTGCTCGATTAATTGTTGATAAGAGGGCACGGCAATGGTCAATAACACCGATAGCAATGCTAAAGAGAACATCAATTCTAGTAACGATAGGCCGTTTAATTTAGTCATGACATTTACCAGCAATCATTAGCGATTTGGCCGCTGCCGGTGCGAGCGGTTTTTGTGCCAGATTGATCGATAGATAAAGTTTGGCAATGACTGTCACCGATTTGAATGCCGGTTGCGGTGGCTGTCAGAATGTAGCTGGTTGAGGTGGCAGATTGAATACTGAGTTGGTAGTAATGATTGGGAGAAATGGTACTGGCGCTTAAGGTGTAATTACCGTCAGGCTTACAGCTGGTATTGCTTGCTAGTGTCGAAGCGTATTGCCAACAGTTATTTCGGTATTGTTCTTGCGCCAGTTGCAGGCTGATTAAGCTGGCTTGGGCATCGCTGCGGCGGCTTTTGTATAACTGTTGCTGGTAAGCCGGTACAGCGATCACGGTGACGATGCTAAAAACCATCAAAGCCATAATCAGTTCCAGCAAGCTAAAGCCACTGTGTTTTTGCCATTTGAATAATTTCATCGGACGCGCCTGTTTTTAAATTCAGGACTAAGTTAGGTTGTCAGTAAACTTAGTCGAGAAGTTTAAAAATCGCCACGTCGTTAGCAAAAAAACTCAATTCCGCTTGATAGTGTTCAGCCAGCCATTGCAGGGTTTCACGGCTAAAAAAACTGATATGAGTTTGATCGTTTTTGTAGTGCCAACGGCTAAATGCCTCTGCATCAATCACCAGTTTGGTCATAATCGCCAAATGGCCTTGTGGTTTTAATAGACCAAACAGACGCTGAAACTCGCGTTGCGGATTGCGAAAATGCTCAACCACTTCGGTGCAGGTGACAAAATCGTAAGCAATTTCTAAGCACTCGGGATAATCGGCATAAAACAAATCATACAAACTCATCGTATGGCCGGCTTCAGTTAGCATTTCTGCCAACACTGGGCCTGGGCCACAACCAAAATCCAAGCCATTTTTAGGGGCGGTTAATTGTGCTAATAACGGCTCGGCTAAACGCGATAAAAACTGTCGATAACCAAGGTCGGTTGCTTGATTTTGGTGCAAGTCATAAATGGCTTTTTCTGTTGCTAAAT
>CAIZCB010000162.1 GCA_903931355.1 uncultured Pseudomonadota bacterium | reverse complement strand
TCAAGTGTCCTTTTTTTTTTTTTTAACTAGGAAGAAATATTCACAAAGAAACTAATACTTTTGGCGATGTTTGGGTCGCTGTTGCTTTTTCGGTATGATATGAACCATCCAATAATTTAGAATATTCATGGATATATTTCAATGGTTTGATGAATTGTTTTTATAGAGTCCATAAATCGGTTTTTTAAGATTAGCAGGGCTGTGTTATTTTTTCAGGCTGCGACGCAGGCTCGTACTGTTATAATGCAAAATTACTTTAAGTATCAGTATTGCAAAACGGTTCGCAAATCTAACAGAGTGGGCTTTATTGTTCAATACCTCAATTTTTCACGCAGGATACATTAACGATAACTATCGGTTGTTTTGATAGCCTGACTTTTTGATCAATCTCGGTAAAACCAATTTTGGAGTTTATACATGGCCAATCGACCAAAACCTTTGTTGCTACTTATTCTTGATGGCTTCGGCATCAGAAAAGAGCGCGAAAATAATGCTATTGCTTTGGCAAACACCCCTTGCTGGGATAGTTTGCAACAGGATTATCCAATGACAGCCTTGGATTGTTCGGGTGATGTTGTGGGCTTGCCTGATGATCAAATGGGCAACTCTGAAGTAGGTCACTTGCATATTGGTAGCGGTCGTTTGTTACGCCAAGAATTGTCACGCGTCAGCTATGAAATTGAAGAAGGTTCGTTTTTCAACAATCCAGTTTTGTGCCAAGCGGTTGATGAAGCGATTAAAAAAGACAAAGCCTTGCATATTATGGGTTTGTTATCAGCTGGCGGTGTTCACAGTCATGAAACCCAAATCATGGGCATGATTGAATTAGCAGCAAAACGCGGCTTGAAAAAAATCTATCTTCATGCCTTTTTAGATGGTCGCGATGTGCCACCTAAAAGCGCAGATAGCTCATTGCAGTTAGCTGAAGACACCTTTAAAAAACTGGGCGTTGGCCGGATTGCCACTGTTAGCGGTCGTTTCTATGCGATGGACAGAGACAATCGTTGGGATCGCGTGCAACGTGCTTATGATTTGATTGCTAAAGGCGAATCGCAATACAGTTGCACCTCAGCTCGCCAAGCTTTGGCTGAATCTTATCAGCGTGATGAAACCGACGAATTTGTGGTGCCAACCGCAATTTTGGATGAAAACGGTCAAGCGATTGTTTTGGATAAAGACGATTCTGTTGTTTTCATGAACTTCCGTGCTGATCGCGCCAGAGAAATTTCAATCGCTTTAACTAGCAAAGAGTTTGATAAATTCGAGCGTGGCTGTGAACCGCACCAAGGCTATTACGCAACCTTAACTGAATACAATCAAGCCTTCGATTATCCAATTGCTTATCCATCCGTTGATGTAAAAAACAGCATTGGTGAAGTGGTCGCTAATTTGGGCATGAAACAATTGCGTTTGGCAGAAACCGAAAAATACGCGCACGTTACTTTCTTCTTGAATGGTGGTCGCGATGAGCCATTTGCTGGCGAAGATAGAATTTTGGTGCCATCGCCAAAAGTCAAAACCTACGATATGCAGCCTGAAATGAGTGCCGCAGAAGTGACCGAGCATTTGGTGGGTGCAATTACTGGTGGCCAATATGATTTGATTATCTGCAACTATGCCAACTGCGATATGGTGG
>CAIZCB010000161.1 GCA_903931355.1 uncultured Pseudomonadota bacterium | reverse complement strand
TGGCTTTTTTCAGGGTGAAATTGCACGGCAAATACATTGTCTTTAGCCAAGGCGCAGGTAAACGGCTGCGGGTAATCGCTGGTGGCAATGCAATCTTGTTGATTATCCGGTGCGGCAAAATAGCTGTGGACAAAGTAAAAGCGGCTGTTTTGCGGTATTGATTGCCATAAAGGATGCGGCAATTGCTGAACCTGATTCCAACCCATGTGCGGAATTTTCAAGCGCTCGCCATTGCTATCGGTTAAATCATCAGCAAAACGACGAACGTGGCCAGGAAACAAATTCAAACACTCGATTTTGCCGCCCTCTTCGCTGTCGGTCAGCAAAGCTTGCATGCCTAAACAGATACCCAGCAAAGGTTTGCTATTGGCGACTTGTTTAATGACGTCTGCCAAACCGGTTTCATGTAAAGCTTGCATACAATCGCGCATGGCACCAACACCGGGAAACACGACTCGATCGGCAGCGGCGATGGTTTTGGGGTCGGCACTGATTTGCACATTAACGCCGCTATCGGCGTGTTGCAAAGCTTTGGCGATAGAATGCAAATTACCCATTCCGTAATCGATAACAACAACTGATGACATAAACGCTAGATGATTAAAGATAACGGGAAATTATAGACTGCCTTTGGTAGACGGCATGATGCCAGCCATACGGCTATCATGGCTAATCGCCATCCGCACCGCGCGGCCAAAGGCTTTAAACACCGTTTCAGCAATATGATGGGCATTGCCAGCTTTGAGATTATCAATATGCAGCGTCACACCAGCATGATTGACAAAGCCTTGGAAAAATTCGCGGAACAAATCAACATCAAACCCGCCAATCATGCCGCGATTAAAGCTCACTTCATAGAACAAACCGGGACGACCCGAAAAGTCGATAGTGACACGTGACAAGGATTCATCCAAAGGCACATAAGCATGACCATAACGGTAAATGCCTTTTTTATCCGCCAAAGCTTTTGCAAAGGCTTGGCCTAAAGTAATGCCAATATCTTCAACGCTATGGTGAGCATCGATATGTAAATCACCGTGAGAAACAATCTCCATGTCGATCATGCCGTGTCTGGCAACTTGATCCAACATGTGATCGAGAAACGGCAAGCCAGTGGTAAAACTGGCGGTGCCTTGACCATCTAAATTGATGGCGACTTTTACTTGGGTTTCGAGCGTGTTGCGCTCAACCTGTGCTGTGCGTGGGTTCATGCTGGTTGCAGGTAGGTTATTTGCGGCCTAGTTTACGTGATTGTGTTGTTTACGCCAAACTCTTGCTGGCAATTTCGTAGACATCCTTGGACAAATCCTCAGTATCGACGATGCGTTGCAATTGCTGTTTCATTAACAACTGCCGCGCGACATCATAACGTCGCCATTGCGCCAGCCCTGTCACCATCCGCGAGGCAATTTGTGGATTCAGCGTATTCAGCACTAAAACTTGATCCGCTAAGAAGCGATAACCATCACCGGATTTAGCATGAAAATGTAACGGATTGGCTTGAGTAAATGCACCCACCAAAGCGCGTACCCGATTGGGGGTTTTCATATCAAACGCAGGGTGTTGCATCAAGGCTTGAACAGTAGCAAAGGTGTTTGGCAAGCTGCTGGTCGCTTGTAGCGCAAACCATTTATCAATAACCAAGGCTTCTTGTTGCCACTGTTGGTAGAAACTATCCAAAGCTTGCGCCTTAGCCGGATGATGGCTATTTACCATCACCGACAAGGCCGCCATTTGGTCGGTCATATTGCCAGCGCTGGCAAACTGTTGGCCTGCCAATTGATAGTTTTCGGCCGTTTCCAAGCTTAATAAATAACTTAAACAAGTATTTTTCAAACGCCGTCTGCCCACAGCTGCCGCCGTGAAACTGCCTGATTCATCACGATGATGCTGGAGGTATAACTGTTTAAATTCAGCTTGTAATTGCGCTGCCAAAGTTTTTCTAACAAATTGCCGTGCTTGATAAATCGCATCGACATCAATCACCGCCATTTGCCCTGATAAATAACTTTCTTCCGGCAAAGTCAGCAACAAGGCTTGATAAGACAAATCACTGCTTTCGCTGTTAACGATGCTGCGATAAGCCTCAACCACCAGCGCATCCAAAGCTAAAGGCCGTTGATTTTGTAAATCATCAATCAACTTAAAAATCACTTGGCTGGCTAATTGCTGCCCCGCTTCCCAGCGACTAAAGCTATCACTATCGTGGCGCAACAAGAACGCCAACTCTTCCAAGCTGCGTTGAATTTTTAAACTCACTGGTGCAGAAAAACCGCGTAACAAAGACACCACTGGCTGTTGCGGCAAGTTTTCAAAACTGAAACTTTGCTCAGCTTCGGTGACATCCAAAGTCAATTCTTGGCTGCGTTGACCATTAAACACAATCTCAGCCGCCGAGCCATCGGCTGCCAATAATCCCAGTTTCACCGGAATATGCATAGCCAATTTTTGCGATTGATTCGGCGTAGCTGGGCAGCTTTGTTGAATGGTTAGTTGCAAGGTTTGGCTGTCAGCATCGTATTTTTGACTGACGCTTAACACCGGCGTACCGGCTTGCGAATACCACAATCTGAATTGTTTTAACTCAACGCCATTAGCCGCTTCCATCGCCGCCACAAAGTCTTCGCAAGTGACGGCTTGACCATCATGGCGGGCAAAATACAAATCACAGCCTTGACGAAAACCTTCTGCGCCTAGCAAAGTGTGCAACATCCGCACCACTTCCGCGCCTTTTTCATAAACGGTCAGCGTATAAAAATTATTGATTTCGATATAGGCTTCGGGGCGAATCGGATGCGCTAAAGGGCCTGCATCTTCGGCAAATTGGCGAGTGCGTAAAGCATTGACGTCTTCAATCCGTTTCACCGCCCGCGAGGTTCTATCACCGCTGAATTCTTGATCACGAAAGACAGTAAAACCTTCTTTTAAACTTAACTGAAACCAATCGCGGCAAGTGACGCGGTTGCCTGTCCAGTTATGGAAATATTCGTGACCGATCACACCTTCGATGTGTTCATAATCGCTATCGGTGGCGGTATCAGGTCGCGCCAGCACGAACTTGGTGTTAAACACATTCAAGCCCTTGTTTTCCATCGCGCCCATATTGAAATGGTCAACAGCAACAATCATGTACAAATCTAAATCGTACTCAAGGCCATAAGTTTGCTCATCCCACAACATGGCGTTTTTCAACGATTGCATGGCGTGGTCGCATTTATCGACGTTGTGTTGCTCGACAAAAATCTCCAAGGCAATTTGTCGGCCACTCATGGTGGTAAATTGATCAGCCACACATTCCAACTGCCCCGCCACCAACGCGAACAAATAACACGGCTTAGCGAACGGATCTTCCCAGCTCACCCAATGACGATTGTTGTCCAAATCGCCTTGAGCAATTTTATTGCCGTTCGACAGCAACACCGGATACTTGCTTTTATCGGCGGTTAAGGTGGTTTTAAAGCGGGTCATCACATCAGGACGATCTAAAAACCAAGTAATTTTGCGGAACCCCTGCGCTTCGCATTGGGTACACAACATGCTGCTCGACAGATACAAACCTTCTAGCGCGGTATTGGCTTTAGGATTGATACGGTTTTCGATGTTTAAAACAAACTCGCCGTCTTGCGGCACTTGCTGAATCGTCAGACTTTCTGGGTCTAGCTGATAATCGCTGGTAGTCAGTAATTGACCATTCAAAGTAATGCTAACCAACTGTAATTGTTCGCCCATTAACACTAATGGCGCATTTTCAATGGCGCTTTGTGGATTACGACGCAGGCTTAATTTGGAACGCACTAAAGTGTGTTGTTCGTCCAAATCAAACGCTAATTCAACCGTGTCGATTAAATATTCAGGGCAGGTGTAATCTTTTAAATAAATAGTTTGCGGGCTTGCTTCGCGCATGATGTTTTTTAATCTGATGTAAAGTTATAGGATTTGGAAATCA
>CAIZCB010000160.1 GCA_903931355.1 uncultured Pseudomonadota bacterium | reverse complement strand
ATGCTTCCGGCGAAGTCAGCTTTAGAGCGTCATGAACTTATTAATCGACATAGGCAACTCGCGCTTGAAATGGGCAACCGAACAAGCGGGGCAAATTAGTTCAATTCAAGGGCTGGATTATCGCCAACCCCATGCTTATCAAAGCCTTGAACAAAGCTGGCAAACCCTAGCCAGACCTAGCAAAATCGCTATCGCCTGTGTCGGTTCTTCTCAACAAATCACCGCAATTGAAAGCTTAGCCAATCGCTTATGGCCTGCGATTGAAATCATCATTCCCAAATCCAGTGCCGCTTTTGGCTCGGTTGTCAACGCCTACCCTCAACCTGAAAAACTCGGTGTTGATCGCTGGCTGACGCTATTAGCTGCTCATCACCATTATCTAGGAAACAGTTGCATCATCGACTGCGGCACAGCAATTACCCTTGATTTTATTAATAGTCACGGCCAGCATCGCGGCGGTCTAATCAGTCCCGGCTTAATGCTGATGAAAAAAGCCCTCGCTCAAAACACCGCTGCGCTAGATTTAAACCAGCAAACTCAAGCCTTGTGCTTAGCGGATAACACTTTAAATGCCATAGACAGCGGTACTTTATTAGCAGCGATAGGTTTAATCGAAACCGCGATTAAGCGTTATCAACCCGTTGAACAAGTGATACTCACTGGTGGCGATGCTGATTTGATTAAGGACTATTTAACGATGACTTTGATTGTCGATGAGCAATTAGTGTTTAAAGGCTTGCAGCTAATAATTAGGTGCTAAAGCTTTTTGTAATAACTCGATTGCTTGGTCGGCTTGAATTAAACCATAGCCGGTTGCAAAGTCGTAATTAGGTTCGCCAAGATCCAAGCTACTTAGTTGTAACAGTTCGTACAATTGAGTTGGTTTTAACATTAAGCCCTTTTGTATTGCAGCTTGTAACACTAGGGCTGCTACAGCAGCGGCGTGAGGTGCGGCAGCCGATGTGCCTGTGAAATTAGGGTAACCGTCTTTTTCAACGTCAGGTCTAATTGACGAAAAAAAGCTGGTATTCACATTGGTTGGTGCCACTTCATTGATATGGTTGCGAATTAAAGGGCTGGTTAGTCGTTGGCCTTGTTGGTTGAACAATATTGGTACGCCACCTTTTGATGAATAATAACTGAGTTTTATTGGCTGACCCGATAATGGCATCTCTACTGCGCCAACGATAAATGCGCCATTGGCGTTGGCGTGACCAAAAGCTGAGCTGTTTGCATTGGCTGTGGTGTGTTGATTAATCACTGGATGTTCGCTAGCTAGTGAGCTACCACTCAATATATATTTGATCAAATTAGGTTGCGGGCCGTTGACTAGCAATATTTGTATGCCAATCGTTTTGCGTTTCTGATTGCCTTGATTGTCATAACCGACTACTTCAATCGGATCAGCGCCGAGATTGTTGCTTGTGCCACCTAAAACATGCTTGGTGCTGATTTTTTTGCATTCTGCATCGTCATAAATAATCAGGTCCAAATCACTAGCGGAGCCATTGGAGTCTATTGATTTAATCGGTTGATCCCATTGGAGGCTGATGATAGTGAAGATATCCGCGCCGACCGTGATGCTTTGGCAAGTATCTACGTGATTGGAATGCTGGTTAAAGTTATGGGCTAAGCCTTGTTTTGTGCCTAACGGATAGTGTTGACTAGGGGAAAAGGTCGCTTGATAGCTGTTTTGTCCGGCATTGCCTGAGGATGAAAAATAAGCGATGTCGCGTTCGAATACCAGTTTTTCGATTGTTTGAGCAGCAACGCCATCTTGAAACATAGGCTCGTGAAAAAATACCGCATCATCGACAATGATTTGTGCGCCATTGTCTGCTACCCGATTCAATGCTTGGCTGAATTCAAGAGAGTTGTTGCCCATCGCATGAAAGATTAATTTGGCTTTGGGTGCCAAATCGTGAATGACTTCCAGCATGGCTCGGCCTTCGTCAAGCAACTGATCATTTTTACAGTCGCCTTCTTGTAATACTTTTATATCAGCGGGTAATTCGCTGGAAGCTTGGTTGATATTTTCAGTGCCAAGGCAATTGAAGCTGTCGCTGATGACGGCAATGCTAATCCCATCGCCATCTAGGCCGTATTTGCTACGTGCGATGTCGGCGTGAATCAATCGATCACCTTGGCTTATGATCGGTTGATGATCGGTGTTAACGGCATAACTGTTGATTGAGATACCAGCTAAGCTCATAGCGACAATAAAATAAAGCAGTGTTTTGATCGGGAAAGCTTGCAAGGTCATGGTTGGATTGCTTCGATATTATCAATATTGGATGAGTGCTAAATGATACTGGAATTGCAATTATCAATTGAATCTAGGTCAAAATTTATCGCCAATTAGTTTTTTATTGGTAACCTTGTCGGGTTATCGATTTTTTCATCTGGAGTTTAAATGAATACCCTGACCAAATTAACCATCGTCACCTGTTGCTTGATGAGCATCAATACCGCTCACGCCTACAACAGTGGTCAAGGTTCTAGCAGTTGCGACAAGCCGATGTTTTCCGAATTTCAGCCGGCAGCTAATAAGTACACGCAGTCGTTGAGTGAGTTTTCAATGATGGCTTCAGCTAATACAGTGCCAACATCGGTGCATGTAACTGTCAGCTACGGCCAAACCCATTTCGATTTTCCAGCTAAAGAATTAGATATAACTGTGCAAAAAAGCGGTCGATTAGAAATTAAAGGCAAATTAGATCGCCCAATTGAGCATGGTTTCGCGCGGATTAGCGTCACTGCTCACAGCAAACCGACCTGTGAAAAAACTGATGGCTTTTTGGTGAGAATTCAGTAACGGCTGTTTTTGATAAAAAATCACACCAGTAACAATGCGGCTATCTGTTTAAGCAGTTTTGAATTCAGAAATACAGCTATGGCTTATGTGTTTTTGGCTAAGGCTTTCGCTTGTAAATAAAGCATGATAACGATAATGTTTCGGGTAAAATGCCGTTTCCAAATTTTGGACTTAAAAAATTATTTGAGATCCAATTATTGCTAGTTTTTCTCGTTTAACGAATCCAATATGCGCCTTTTAGCTCGTTTAGTTTTTATATTTTTTTGCCTTTTTTCAAGCACCTTAGCAATTGCAGAAACCGCTATTCCCGGTTTTATAGTGGTGAATTATCACGATATTCTCGAAGAAGAGGAGCGGGTTCCGCCATTTGACCGAATCGCTGTTTGTAAGCAACATTTAGATGATCATTTTGCTTGGCTGAAGAAAAATAACTATCACGTTATTAGCGTTCAAGATGTATTGGATGCGATGAAAGGTGAAAAGCCTTTGCCGCCTAAAGCGATCATGCTGACTTTTGATGACGGTTATCAAAGCTTTTATACCCGCGCGATGCCGTTGCTGAAAAAATATAAATATCCAGCGACTTTAGCAGTAGTCGGAACTTGGTTAGAGCAACAAAAAGTTGCTGGTGTTAAGCCTTTAATGACACCTGCTCAAATTCGTGAAGTGATGAACAGTGGTTTAGTTGAAATCGCTTCGCATACCTACGATTTACATCACGACATTCCGGCTAATCCACAAGGTAATAATCAAAGTGCTGTCACTGCGCGTTTGTATAGCGCTGAATATGATGAGTATGAGAATGATGAAAGCTACCGTAAACGCTTGTTTAACGAGATTGATAAAAGTTCTGAGCGTTTATTTCAAATTACCGGCAAACGTCCTCGCGTGATTGTTTGGCCTTATGGCGAGTACAACAGCATTGCTTTGGATGCGGCTAAATTAGCTGGTATGCCAATTACCATGGGCTTAAATGATGGCCTAAATACCTTGGCCGATGCCCGCGTTATCAAGCGGATGATGATTACTGATGATGCTAACGCCGAGCAATTTGGCGAAATCGTTAAGAATCAACGTAACGCTGAAAAACTAAGAGTTGCTCATGTTGATTTGGATTACATCTATGATGATGACGAAGATCAGACAGCCAAAAATTTAACCTCTTTGTTGGAACGGATTAAGGCCAGCGGTGCTAATACCGTTTATTTACAAGCTTATTCTGATCCTGATGGTGATGGTAACGCTGATCAACTTTATTTCCCTAATCGCCATTTGCCGGTGCGTCGTGATTTGTTTAATCATGTGGCTTTGCAGTTACGCACTCGCGCTGGGGTTAAGGTTTATGCTTGGATGCCGATTTTGGCTTACAAAGGCGATGCACCTTTAAAATGGTATGTGAAAGAGTGGCGTGACGGCGAGGCGCAATTATCGCGTCATATCTATACACGACTGTCACCGTTTAATCCTGAAGCGCGTCAATATATTGGTGAGATTTACGAAGATTTAGCCAAAAACTGTAGCTTCAATGGCATCTTGTTCCACGATGACGGTATCTTGTCGGATTACGAAGATGTGTCACCGATGGCGATGGAGTTTACTCATAATGTTTGGGGGCTCCCGTCTGAGTTCAAAAAAATTCATGATTCGCCAGAGCTACGTTTGCGTTGGGCACAATATAAAACCGAATTCTTAGGGCAATTCACTGATTATTTGACTGATAAAGTTCGTTATTATCGGCCTTATGTCAAAACTGCGCGTAATTTTTACGCTTTGCCATTAATGCAGCCGTATAGCGAAGAGTGGTATGCGCAATCATTCCCAAGCTTTATGAAGCATTATGATTATGTGGCGATAGAAGCCATGCCTTTCATGGAAAAAGCCGCTGATCCTAAAAAATGGCTT
>CAIZCB010000159.1 GCA_903931355.1 uncultured Pseudomonadota bacterium | reverse complement strand
CGAGATCTACACAGGCGAAGACACTCTTTCCCTACACGACGCTCTTCCGATCTTCCGCGCTTAACTCACCCTGCGCCGGATGATAGCGAACCGAAGGCAACAAAGGCCTTTCCGCTACTTCGCCAGGAGCGATTAATTGCGAGATTTCGAATAGTTGAATGTTCTTTTCAGGATCGTGATTAGCTGCATAAGCCACCACGGTATGGGTAGTACCAAGATCGATACCGATTAGATAATTTGGGGTTTTCACAGTTTTTATTATTGTTAAATAGTTAAACAAAAGTAAACAGGAAGCCAACCCAAAAATCTTGCTTGCCAATTAAGCCGTTCGTGCTGAGCTTGTCGAAGCATGAGCGGCGATGGTTGGCGATGCCCTCGGCTTTCCCATTCATCCTTCGACAGGCTCAGGACGAACGGGAAAACCTTAACTTGCTTGGCAAACGATCAAGATTTTCATTTCACAATTGCCTATTTACTTTTGTTGTAGTGCTTATTGTTTATTGCATTGGATTATTCCACGGAATAATCCAATTGATTGACCAGAAACTTATCGACTAACACCGGATAAAAACGGCACAAACATCACCCGCTCTATCACTTCATCCTCAAACCCCTGTTCGGTGCGAGTGATTCGATGTAATTGTTGGCCCGTTTCACCGCCCACTGGAATCACCATCACCCCACCCAAAGCCAATTGTTCTAACAAAGCAGGCGGCACTTCTGCCGGTGCAGCCGCCGCAATAATCGCATCAAAAGGCGCTTGCTCAGGCCAACCCCAACTACCATCACTATGTTTGAAACCGATAGTCTTTAAATTAAGCTTCCATAACAAATCGCGAGCTTTCTTTACTAATGGTTCAATCCGCTCGACCGAATAAACCTGCTTAACCAAATTAGCCAAAACCGCAGTCTGATAACCGCAGCCGGTGCCAATTTCTAAAACCTTTTGCGGCGTGCCATTTTCTAACAGCAATTCAGTCATTTTGGCGACGATATAAGGCTGGGAAATGGTCTGATTATGACCAATCGGCAAAGCGGTATCTTCATAAGCCCGACTTTCCAAGGCTTCATCAACAAAAATATGCCGAGGAATTTCAGCCATCACCGCCAACACTTGGCTATTACGAATCCCTTGGTCACGTAATCGAGCAATCATTCGTTCACGGGTACGCCGTGAGGTCATGCCGCTACCTTCTATACTTCGAGTCATTCCTGTGTCTCCAATGCTAACCAATCGCTTAGGCCTTGTAGGCGTTCGTAGCGGGTTAAGTCCAGTTGTAAAGGGGTTACGGATACATAGCCGTTTTTAATTGCATCAAAATCTGTGCCGGGGCCTGCATCTTGCTCAGCACCTGGCGGACCAACCCAATAAATAGTGTGACCTCTAGGATCGACGGCTTTAATCACTGGTTCAGCTTTGTGGCGCAGGCCTAAGCGAGTTGATTGATAACCTTTTAACTCAGACAAAGGCAAATCAGGCACGTTGACATTCAACAATGTATCTTTAGGAAGTGGATGGCGAATAATCTTTTTCATCAGCGTTACCGCAACATGCGCCGCGGTTTCAAAATGCTGAGGATTACTCGAAGTTAAAGAAATAGCCACCGCAGGCAAGCCTAAAAAACGCCCTTCGGTTGCCGCAGCCACGGTGCCAGAATACAAAACATCATCGCCTAAATTAGCGCCATGATTAATCCCAGCAAACACCATATCAGGCTCAGTAGCTAATAAACCGGTAATTGCCAAATGCACACAGTCAGTTGGTGTACCATCAACCCGCACTACACCATCAACACCGGTAATCGCACGCAACGGCATTTCAAGGGTTAGAGAATTACTAGCTGCGCTGCGATTTTTATCAGGCGCAACCACAGACACATCGGCATAAGGTAATAAAGCGTCGGCTAGAGTTTTGATGCCTTGTGCTAGATAACCGTCGTCGTTGCTAATCAGAATGTGCATGATGCTTTAAAAGGCTTTAGAATTAATTCATCTTAGCAAAAAAACCGCAAAACCAGCATCTTACGTGTCAAAAAAAACCACTTCCCCTGCCGATTTAGCTCTATTTAGAAGCACCGTTGGAAAAGTCCGCGCTTTAGACAGCAACACCGTCATTTTAAAGCCGGATAAAAAACCGCGTCCGGTGCCAGTATTTAAGCCTTTAGAACAAGTTGACCCTTTACAGAAAGAGGTCTATGGCGGATTAGACACCTTATTCCAAGAAGACAAAGTAGGTTTCATCGCCCCCGGCCTGCAAAAAAATGTGCTAAAAAAACTCCGCAAAGGCTATTACGGTTTAGATGCTGATATTGATTTACACGGCCTCACCAGCCGCGAAGCCCAACAACAGTTGCTACATTTTTTACATTTTTGCGTAGAAGACGGCTGCCGCTGCGTGCAGATTGTTCACGGTAAAGGCTATAACTCACCGGGCAATCAACCGGTGCTAAAAAACGACATCAACCTCTGGTTACGCCAACACAAAGATGTACTGGCTTTCTGCTCCACACCACCCAAAGCTGGCGGCACGGGCGCACTATTTGTATTACTAAAACTGTCGGAAAAATTTGATACCAATGACAGCGATTTTTTTGAAGATTAGGAAAAAGCCCTTTTTCCAGAAAATAGATTGAATTTTTCAACGATTTTCCCTATCCTTTAGCCGCTTAATTTGAAATCAGCTGTGCGTGTTTTAGTAAATACCCAGCTACTTTGTTAATCACAACGAGAGAACACAATAATGAAAAAATCATTTGGTTTGGTAGTAGGCGCTGCGTTATTGGCTTTGAGCGGTCAAGTTTTTGCTAACGAAGCAGAAGAAGTAGGTTCAAAAATTTACGAACGCGCTTTCGGTCGCGGTTGCGGCGCTTGCCACGACAGCGCTTCAAACCCACAATTAAAAGAATTGATCAAAGCTGGCAAATTGCCAAAAGACCAATTCGCTAAAGTTTTGAAAGAAGGCAAAAACGGTATGCCTAAAGCAACTGCAGCTATCATGGAAGTTGGTCCAGTTAAAAAAGCTGGCTTAACTGAAGACCAAGCTATCGATGCAGTTTATAGCTACTTGAGCAAATAATTCGCTCTGTCAGCTAACAAAAAGCCGCCCACGAAAGTGAGGCGGCTTTTTTTTGCCTCTATCAATCATCAAAAAACGCTACCGTTCAACCGCGACCGATATACTCTCCGTATTTAGCGTATCCTATCCAGCCAATTTATCATCAGCAAACCCCATGAAAATCCTAATCCGTAATCTCGACCGCAACACCACCGAAGCCGAACTTCGCAACTTATTCACCGTCCACGGCGCTGTACAATCCTGCACTCTAGTCACCGACAAAGACACCGGCCTTTCTAAAGGTTTTGGCTACGTGGAAATGCCCAAAGTCGGCGAAGCGAAAGCCGCGATGAAAGTGTTAAACGGCCAAAAAATTGGCATCAACAAAATTCGAGTCAAAAAAGCAGAACCGAAACCCGGCGACAACAACGCCGCCCAAGCTGACGATGAGTAAGCAAGACCCGTTACACGGTTTAACGCTGGAAGCAATATTGACAAGACTGGTTGAACACTACGACTGGCAAGGCTTGGCGAATTTAATCAACCTTAATTGCTTCAGCAAAGATCCAAGTATTCGCTCTAGTTTGAAATTTTTAAGAAAAACCCCGTGGGCGCGAGAGAAGGTTGAAAGGCTGTATTTGGAAACCGATTGGCAATCGCCATATAGCCCTGAAAGTGAAGATAAAGCGGAATTGTCAGCCAGACAGATATGGGATGCGGCAAGCTCAAAGATTGCAGCGAAGTGATTTTTCAAAGTAGGTTGCGGTGAGTTTACGAACCGCACCAATCGCGAGCAATACGATGCATTATTGATTTAAAGCCGCCAAAGCCATATCAGGTGATTTATCTAGGATTTTGAGCAGTGTTTTCGCTGCCCCCGTAGGACTACGCTTACCCTGCTCCCAATTCCGAATGGTTTCCAAAGGCACTTCAATTCGTTGCGAAAATTCAGCCTGACTTAACCCTAGACGCTTTCGCACTCGCCGCGTGAATTTTGCAGCATCAAGCATCGATTCCACTTCATCTTCAGCTTGTTGTTTCAAAAGCGCTTTTTCGGTCGTAGCATCCACACGTTTAGTGTCTATACGTCCGACTGTATCGCCAGAATTAATGGTCATTCGTACTGTTTTCATAGATTCTTATTTCACGCTGGTTTGCTTTTCTGGCAGAGATGATACGTGTTACTTGATGCCGTGGTGTATAAACAATCACAAAAAGCCGACTGTCTATTAGCAGCGTTATAGGATGTGCCGAGGCACGAGGCGCATCAGTTACGAGCGATGCGCTTCACGTTGTTCAGCACATATATGGACTCCTCTCCAATTGCAAGCCAAGTATTATCAAAATTAATGCTTTTAACAGAGATCAAGATTGCAGCCATATAT
>CAIZCB010000158.1 GCA_903931355.1 uncultured Pseudomonadota bacterium | reverse complement strand
GCAGAAAAGATTAGCAAGCTGTTAGGTGAGTTTGAGGTAGCCAAATCGGCAATTCAAACTGCGAAAAGAGACCTTGATTTAATCCCCAATCGTTTGTTGGCAGAAGCCTTTAACTTTGATAATCCTAAGTGAGGATGTCATGACCGAAAACAATATTAATGAACTCCAGCAGACGACTTTTGACAGTATCCGCCAACAGGATCAATCGGGTAATGATTTTTGGTCAGCGCGTGCCTTGGCAAAAGTGTTGGATTACTCAGAGTATCGCCATTTCTTGCCGGTATTAGAACGCGCAAAAGACGCTTGTCGAAATAGTGGGCAGTCAGTCAGTGACCATTTCGAGGATGTCCTCGGAATGGTCGAAATTGGCTCTGGTGCCAAACGTCAATTGCCGGATGTGCATTTATCACGTTATGCCTGTTATTTAGTGGTTCAGAACGGTGATCCGACTAAGTCGGTGATTGCTAATGGTCAAACCTATTTTGCCATGCAGACCCGCCGTCAGGAGTTGGCTGACAATCAGGTTTTCACTCGTCTATCCGAAGATGAAAAACGCTTGGCAATCCGTAACGAGCTTGCTTTGCATAATAAACAGCTGGCGGCAGCGGCCAAAGATACAGGGGTTGAGACTTCGTTGGATTACGCTATTTTTCAGGATCACGGCTATCGAGGCTTGTATGGTGGACTCGCAGCTAAGGATATTCATGCTCGTAAAGGCTTAAAGAAAAGCCAGAAAATTCTCGACCATATGGGTAGCACCGAGTTAGCGGCCAATCTGTTTAGGGCGACACAAACTGAAGAAAAGCTAAAACGCGACCAAGTAAATAGTAGGCAACAGGCGAATCAAACCCATTTGGAAGTGGGCAGAAAAGTACGGCAGACCATCAAGGATTTAGGCGGTACCTTACCGGAAGCGCTGCCTACGCCTGAAAAAAGTATTAAACAAATTGCATCGGCACAGAAAAAACTCAACAAGCTAGATGATGTGGCCAATGATTAGCCCTCAATCCAACAAACTCCCATCCAAACCTTATGGCAACAACAGATAAGAAAAACAAACAACCCAAGGCTATTGCTTCGACGCAATCGTTATCGTCTTTCGTTAAGGCTATTTGTGACGTCATGCGCCGTTCAAATTGTGCCAGCGCTTTGCAATATGTGCCGGAGTTAACTTGGATTCTGTTTTTAAGAATTCTGGATGCTCAAGAGCAAAAAGCCCGTCATGAAGCTGAGGCTCTGGGTTATGACTATATGCCAGCATTGACCGCACCTTATCGCTGGCAGGATTGGGCAGCACCTTATTCCGAAAAAGTCGATGCGCCGAAGACACCGGAAGGTTATCGTCTGGGTTGGAAGCGGCAGCTGTTATTTGAGGCTGGAGAAGGTAGGTTATTTGAATTTATCAATAATGAGTTATTGCCGTATTTGCACCGTTTGGATGTCAATCCGATAACCCAAATAGCTAATCCTAATGCTAGTCCGAAACAGCGAGTGATAGGCCGGATTATGACGGCAGTGGAAAAAGTTCGAGTCGATAGCGAAACTAATTTGTGTGACATTTTCGATAAGGTGCATGAAATTCATATTGACCATATCGACGACACCCATTTTTTCACTTTGTCGCAAGTTTACGAAGATTTGCTGTTGAAAATGGGTGAAAAGAATTCTGATGGTGGCCAGTTTTTTACGCCGCGTGAAGTGATTCGAGGCATGGTGCATGTGCTTGATCCTAAGCCCGGTGAAACAGTCTATGACCCGTGTTGCGGTACGGGTGGGTTTTTAGCTGTTGCTTATGAGCATATCAATCGAGAACTCGGCAATAGTCCGGTATCGACAGTATTAGAAAAATTGAAACACGAGACATTTTTTGGTCG
>CAIZCB010000157.1 GCA_903931355.1 uncultured Pseudomonadota bacterium | reverse complement strand
GTATTAGGGTGATAATGCTGACTGTTAATGGTAAAAAAGAATCTATAGATAAAGCCAAGGAACTTGGCGCCGATGAGTATATAAGAAAGCCATTTAGCATGGATTACTTGGAACAGATCGTTGTCAAAAAGATTCATGAGCTTATGAATGAAAAGGGCGCCAAATAAAAAATTGTTGAATAGCATAATGGAGGTAAGATGAAAAAGGCAGTAGTGTTAATTGTTGATGATGATCAGGGGTTCAGGTCTGCTATATTGGAGACTTTAACTACGCGGTTCGACTGTGACTTCAAGGAAGCGGGCGATGGTGACGAAGCAGTGGAATTTGTAAAATCAAATCCTTGCGATATAATGTTTCTTGATGTAAAAATGCCAAAGAAGAACGGGGTAATGGTAATGAAAGAAACCAAAGAGATTAACCCCAAGATTGACATTATCGTAGTGACAGCCTATTCAAGTGATGAAGTAGCCGATGAATCGCTCAAACAGGGTGCCGCAGATTATGTAATAAAGCCCGTTCACATGAACACGCTCATATCAAAATTTTCAAATATCCTAAAAAAACGGGGGCAGAATATTAGTAAGATTTAGGATTCTGCACGATCATGCACCGCGCTTTTATTTTTTTTGACGGGTTCTCGAAATGATGGGGAATGTCGCTTGCGATACACTCAATGGCGGTAGCGTCAACCCCTTGGATTTCCTTGGCTTTCTGGTTAATGCCAGCCACTCGTGCCTTTTCGAAATCATTCTTCGTTTTGAAATCGTTTTCAGCGGCTAGCTTTCCTTCCCCGACTCCTTTGTCGTGACCTTCCTTCAAGAGCGCCGCCGCAAGGTCCGGCCGACCGGCGCGAAACTGCTCGAGCGTCATATCTTTTAGTTCCATTGTTCGTTCCTCCGTTTTGCTTGGTTGACCGGCTTCACCGCCGGGGTTTTTGTTTATTTCGACACCGACGACCGGCCCTGATCCCTTACCCAAAGCCTTGCCGCTTGTTCCACCGCTTAAAATCGAATCGACGGAATCAACGCCGTCGATTAGACCCATCTCGACCGCTTTCTCTGCGATCCAGACGCGACCGTCAGCGACTTGCATCACCTTGTCGACAGATACACCTCTGTTTCGCGCAACCGAGTCGACGAACACCGAATAGATGTCGTCGATCCTTGTCTGCGCGATTTGTTTTTCTTCTTCCGAAATGGGTTTGGCTGGATGACCGAGCGCTTTGTATTTACCGGCCTTGATGATTTCAAATTTGATTCCGGCGTTATGCGCAAGGACTGACATGTCGATCATGGTCGTATAAACGCCGATTGATCCAACTTCGGTCGTCTTTGTCGCAAAAATCTTCTCTGCCGCCGAACCGATCCAATAAGCGCCCGAAGCCATCTGGCCGCTTGCGAAAGCGTAGATTTTCTTTTTGCTTCGAGAGTTATAAATAAAGTCCGACGTTTCGGCGGTGCCAGCAACCGTGCCTCCAGGTGAGTCGATATCGAGGGCAATAGTTTGAACGGTCGGGTCCGCAATTGCGGCAGTCACCATGTTTTGAATGGAGCCCGTTGAAACCGCCCCGAAAAGAAGATCCCAGAAGTCAGGATTTTTCATGATGACACCGTGAATCGGGATGACGGCGACTCCATTCACGACGCTGTACCCCTCCTGTTTAATCTCAGGCCTACTTTTCAAAGCTGCGACAAAGGTTTCCTTTGTGGCGTCTTCGGTCGAGAGGTTTCTTTGAGTGATGACGGTGAGCGTTTCTTCACGGATCGCCCAAGCCTTCGAATAAACGTCTTGGATAATATTTTTCATGGATTACTCCCTGGGGTGGAAGGATTGTTCGGGTCACCCGGCATATCTTCGGATCCCGAACTATTCGGTTTAATGGGTGAAGCGGGCTTGTTTTGTTGGTTGATAATCTGGATTCCGTATTTTTTTTCGAGTTCTTGAATTTTTCTGACTTCGCGTGCTCTTTGCTCGATCTTTTCTTCCCAATCGTCCCCGCGTGAGGCGCACTCATCCGCTAAGGTCGATATTCCGTTATTGATCGAAAGCTCCGCCGCTTCGGCTTCTTTTAGGGGATCCACCCACTGCCAGCCAGGAGTAATCCAGCGAGCCTTGTTGTAGTCGTATCGTTTCGCGTAATAGTCGGGCACATCGAGCTCACCGCGCAGATACGCTTCCTCGAGAAGCATTTCGTAGACCGGCTGGCAAAGCTTGTTCGACAAAGAAACCTGACGTTGTTTG
>CAIZCB010000156.1 GCA_903931355.1 uncultured Pseudomonadota bacterium | reverse complement strand
CTAAGTTATCGCGGTTACACCAAGCAACCAGATAATCGCGATAGCAATCATCGTAATGTTTGGCGGCATCGGCTTGAAGTTCGGTAGTGGAGAGTTCGGCGTCCTGACGTAGGCTTTGGTCGCGATAGTCCTGATTGGGTTCTAATGTGTAATGCATGATTTTTGATAAAAAGGCTGACAGTTATTAGTCAGCTGAATGGGTAGGTTGCTCGCCATTATAATTCAGTTCCCAAATCGACTGAGGGTTTGTGCTTAATTGCTTGATTTGGGCTGGATTAATTTCAAGTTTGCTGAAGATTTGTTTCAGGGTCAGCTGTTTTAGCTGCTCTGGTGTCATGCCATAACGAATTTTAAATAAGCCTTGCTGCTTACCGACCGGCAAGCTGGCCAATCGTTCGGCTAGGCGCTGATCAATCAATTGTCGAGCTAGTAATAATTCGGGACTGAATTTTTTGTCATGATCAACTGGCTTGGGCGCGGGTTTTACAGGTGCAACCTCTGGCTGAGCTCCCATCGCCGCGGCTCGCATCGCTTGTAGGCGGCTGCTTTTTTGCAAAATAATGTCTGACATAGCTTTAATTTTGTTGTTTATCGACTTCAGCGATTAAATGCCGAATCACTACCGAAGAACAGACGCCACCAAATGCCGCTGGCAGGTAGGACACGGTGCCATAAGCGGATTTCTTGTAGTTGCTGCCATCGGTGTACATCAATGATTCTTTAACCACCACTTCTGGAGAAAACACTACTTTTAGCCCGCGACTAATGCCTTGTTTACGCAAACGTAAACGAATAAATTGGGCAAAAGGACAATTATAGGTTTTGGAAATATCGACTACTCGTAATTGAGTTGGATCTAATTTACCGCCAGCGCCCATTGAGCTGATGATTTTCATTTTGCGGGTTTTAGCGGCGCGGATCAGATGAATTTTCGGAGTTAAGCTGTCGATGGCATCGACAACGTAATCATAATGTTGATTGAGTAAGTCGGCGGCGGTGTCTGGGGTAATGAATTCGTGGCGAATATGCAGTTTTAAATCGGGGTTAATCGACAGCAACCTTGCCCCCATCACATCGGCTTTTGATTGACCGTGGGTAGTGGCCAAAGCTGGCAATTGACGGTTGCGATTACTAGGATCGACTACATCACCATCAACTATCGTCATCTCCCCTACCCCAGCACGACAAATAAACTCAGCCGCAAACGAGCCAACACCGCCCATACCCACTACCAAAACATGCGAGTTTTGTAGTTTGTCGAGTTTAGCTTTACCTACTAGCAGTTCGGTACGAGATAACCAGCTTAAATCAGTCATGCAGAAATACTCTTTGAAAATTAGCCAAGATTTGTTGTTGTAATGTCGAAACATCAATTCCGACAATTTTAGCCGCTGCAGCGTAGATAGCGCCAATGCTTATATCATTGGCAGCATCGGTTTCTAAAAATAAACGCTCCAATGGCAGCGATAATAAGCATTGTTGAGCGTTACTATTTTCAGTTAATAAGGCTTTGCCGAGTGATAAATAAAATCCATGTTTGATTAGTTGTTGAGCCATTTGGGGCTTGGCGTTGTAGCCGTGAATAATCCAATTTTTTGCTTCAGGATTGGCTTGTTTAAGCTGTATTAATTCGTTAAAAGCCCGCACACAATGAATGATTAAGGGCTTGTTCCATTGTTTGGCTAATTGGATTTGTTGTTCAAATACAGTGAGTTGTTCAGCTAATGGCGTGCTGATCGCTTTATCTAAGCCGCATTCACCAATGGCCAGCAAATTGCGATGATTAACTATGGCTTGCAATCCGGCTTGCCAGTCTTGCCGCTCGATAAACCAAGGATGCAAACCAAGGCTGTAAAACTGTTTTTCAGCTATCTGCTGATCAAACTCACTCAGATCAAAACTAATCAGCGCTAAACCTGTTTGATTAGCTGAATCATGACAATGAATATCGATAAAAACCGCGTCGCTATTGCCGATCACAGATAAAGCCCCTTAAAAATCCCGATTGCCACGGTATAATGCCATTTTTGAATTTTTAGCAGCAATCCAAATGGCGCAATATATTTTCTCCATGCACAGGGTCGGTAAAATCGTACCGCCCAAAAAACACATCCTTAAAGACATTTCGCTTTCGTTTTTCCCGGGCGCAAAAATTGGCGTTTTGGGTTTAAACGGTTCAGGTAAATCAACTTTACTGCGAATTATGGCGGGGATTGATAAAGAAATCGAAGGTGAAGCAGTTCCGCTGAAAGGCATCAATATCGGTTATCTGTCACAAGAACCCCAGCTTGATCCCAACAAAACCGTACGTGGCAATATTGAAGAAGCGGTTGCGGGTATCAAAGAAGCCCTAACCAAATTAGATGAAGTCTATGCGGCATACGCTTTGCCTGATGCTGATTTTGATGCTTTAGCCGCTGAACAAGCGCGCTTAGAAGATATTATCAACGCTTGCGATGGTCACAATTTAGACCGTACTTTAGAAATCGCTGCCG